>CALCME010000001.1 GCA_937965925.1 Candidatus Absconditabacterales bacterium
CACGACTCTGGGTAGAGTTGTTGATGTTTTTTGGTCTATGATCTTTCGATGAGTTTTTTCCATAGATATAAACTGCGTATGTTAAACTGACATGTATTTACGTATTATTTACGTATTACTGCCATTTACTACCTTTGAGCAAAAATATTCGATCACAATGAGTTTTTTGTTCATTCATTCTTGATAAGCTTTCCTTTCACTAAAATTCTTTGTGCATCTGAAAGTAATGGATAACACGCCATGAGTGTTAGATGCTTCGATCAAGGAGTATCATATTTCTCTATCTCATCACCTACATCTTCTGGTCGCTTGATCACTTTCTTATCAATCTGGTAAGAAAATAACTGCCCATCTCGAACAACATCAAAGATATCACCATGCTCAAGTGTAGGCAATTTGTAAAAAACATACCCAAATGGATTCTCTTCACGTTCTCGAGCGCTCACTGATGAATGACCAAAAACGAGCCCATTTCACTCCTGTCCAGGTTCTGCAGTATATGGATATTTTACTACTCATTCTTTCAGTTCTGAATCAAAATCACCTTGATCAAGTTTATCTTGACTCGCATAAGGGACATCAACTATTGGAGCATCTACATCAATTGAATCAATCATAATTCTTCTTCCTGGTGGCAAATCATTAAACGCAAAGGTGTATCATTTAATTTTCTCAGAAAGATGGGATTCAATAGAAAGTCACTCACTTGTGAGAAGATATTGAGGATCAACATCTCATAAGAGTTTTTCTCGTTTATTATTCTCATTATTTTGTGTAACACCTAGTTCATTTTTTATTGAAGATGATGCATGAAAAAGAGGTTCTTTTCAGTCACTATCCAATGAAGCTCAATTACTTCATACAGACTGAATACCAACTATTGATCATGTAGGAGTTTCAAAGTATTCAGAAACATGTAATGAAAGTGCTTCATGATACATAACACTCATTCATACAACTCCGACAAATAAGACAATCAATAAGAAATCTACTATTTCAGTCACTATTTTGATGACCATGTTTTTGTTATCGTTGAGTAAAGTAGCTTCACCATACTCAGCGATTACAAAAAACGCAAAAATCGATCAATTCTTGAAAGAAGTAGAGTTGACTTATGGAAGAACTACTCTTTGCTTTAAAAAAACAAATCTAAAGCTAAAACTCAAGTGTTTAAAAACCTGATTAAACTTTTCCGACAATAAAAAAAAGGACTCATCATAAGCCCAGTTCTGTACCAAGGTAATATTTCTCTCGTCCTGAATACATCAGGAATCTAGCACTTCCCCCAGTATTGCTACCAAGGTAAGCTTGCATCTCAGAGGGTTTACCGCTGAGTATATCATCAATATACTTCAGGTAGAGTATCATCAAAAAAATAATGAATCTCCTCTTTTCACCTTTCCTCCACGAGAATGCGGAGTAGTATAGTCTCTGTGGCACCGTTCCTTTGCCTCGCAAAGCGAGGTTCCAATAGCCGTTAGCTACTCTGATGTTGTTGATACTAGGACTTTCCTCTCCATACATGGAGCATTACCGATGAGTCGATCACTACTATACCAGTATATCAGTCGAATATCAAGTTGAAAAAAAGAAATACTTAGATACTATTGCCTCATTTGTACGTTCTGTATAAGGTTTTGTTTATTTACATTTCTTTCAATGAAAACTCTTTTGATAATAGCACTTGTCGTTTCTTGATGTATTTTTGTTTGAGCAGTTCTCATGATGAATCCTAAAGGATGACTTTGAGCATGACTTGCTGGAGTGTGATGATGAGGAGATTATGGAAGCAAGAAGTCAGTTGAAACTACCCTAAAAAGCGTGGCATATGTAACAAGTATTATTTTCGTTCTTGCATCACTTGTTCTTCCTTATGTACAAGACTAATGTACAAGATTAAAATAAAGCAAAAACCACTGAAATCGAATGTCTTTTTGAAGAGGAAACTGTTGAAGAGAAAAAACCATTTACTATTCGTAAGATGCATATCTCATGGAAAAAAATACCAGTAGTAGCTCGAGCAAACCCACGAAAAAAGAAACTGCTACGTGATTGTTTGATGACATACATAAAGATCGCAGAAAAATTCTCTCATATATATATGCTTGACTTTTTGCCGTACGGTGCATAGTTTGAATGCATGTATTTTATGTTTATGCGTCATCTCAATCAACATGAAATAAAAGTAAATGATGAACGTTTGTTGAAGCTACTACTGATCCCATCTCTTTCCTTCCTTATACATCTGAAAATGACTCACAAAAGGTGTTTCAACATCTTCTTTTTGAAGCATGTGTAACTCCTCGCATCGATTGAACAAATATCACCTATGAGAATACGTTATGTAACGTTACGACACAGAATTATGAAACATTTTCAGTTACTGTTCCTCCAAATAATTTCTGGTCTGATGAAGAACCAATAACTATTGAAGATGTATATTTTACCTACCAGACGATTCTAAAAGAGAATTTCTGGAATATAGACGGACTCAATGTGTTTAAAAACATTTCAATTAAAGTAAAATGATCTGAACTTCTCGTGACATTTCCATCAGCAAGTATTGATAATATGATCTTTTTTACAAATTTCATACTTCCTCAGCACATCCTGGCTAATCAAGATTTTTCTCGATATACAGATGTTTATGGAAAGAATGTCGTTTCTTGAACATGTTGAACAATCGAATGATGAGAAAACGATTCATCTAGTGCTATTTTTGATCTAACAAATTGTGATGATTTTTTTCTCAAATTTTATCAGGTAAAATATTTCTGATCTTCTGATCAATTACAGACATATCTTCAAGAATCAGAGCAAAAAATTGATCTTATCTCAGAAAAAGTAGATGTCTCTTCATATACAACTCATCATTATATCGCTAACAAGTTCTTAGGCCTCTTCTATAACACACAGAATCCTCGTATATCATTGAGAATAAGAGAACTCCTTACGAGACTTATCCATACTGAGATTCAAGATTCTGATAATTTAATAAAAGATCCATTTCTTTTTTCAACTGGCGAAACATTTTGAGAGAGCGAAGCAAGTGTACTTAAAAAATTACTTGATGATGCGACAAGTTCAATAGTTCCAGTAAAAGAAGAAAACAATCAAGGAGAAACTGATCTTTCGGAAACAGATGAAGATAATGAGTGAACGACTATCGACAAAGAAGAAGAAAATGAAAATTCATGACTATCGACACAGTCATTAGCAGATCTTAATCAGGAGCTACCTAAACGTCTTCTTTTCTCAAATGACAATTGATCTCAGTCATACATCCTCACGACAATTTGAACAAATTGATATCCAACAAAAATTAGCTACGAAAAAGAATACGATAAAGTCTCTGTCACTCACAACTCATGAGTAGAATTCTATCCACAGTCCTATAACTCATCAAAGAAAATACACAACTACAACTTTAATCCTGTATTCAGAAACATTCAAGAAGGAGAAAATACGTATACAATCAAAGGGTATGATGATGAATGAGAACTTCTAGACACATTCCAACTCAATGTCACTTTAACCGACGAACCACTACAAGAAATACTTTCTGCAACCTGACAAAACAGAAATGACACGAATAGTAATGGTGAGGAAAACACAGATGAAAGCAATCAAGACAATAATGGGAGGGACAGTGAGTGAAACGAAATAATAAACAGTGAAGATTCTCAAGTGGGATCATGATCAGAAGAAAAAACCATTTCATGATGAGAAAGATGAGAAAAAGAAACATTCCCGCTCCAGTTTCATTACTTTGAGAATGAGACGAATATTTCGATTGTAAAAGAACTTAAGTATCTTTTTGAGACATACGAGATAGCACCTTATTTTGAATTTATTGGGTACACAGACAGTGATACGCTAGAAGGAAATATTGTCTCACAAGATTTTGATCTCCTCCTTAGAACGATCAACATGTGACTAAGGAAAGATATTTCTAATATCTTTATTAGTGATAATCTTCTCGTTAACCCATCTGGATATACTAACGAAAATCTAGCTTCACTTACTAATAGACATTTCATTTCTAGCGACGAAGAGAAGAAAGAAATTGTAGATGCTATAGATGAAATCTATTCTACAACCTACCCGTTCACGTTCATCTGAAAAAAAAGTGAACAGTATAGCCTTTCATCTTCACTACAAGATTCTCCATTCCCAAAGAGAATGTATGTCTACTGACGAAGAAAAGAATATGTAAAGAACATAAAGACGTTTAATCATGTTTCGATTGATCGAACTGAAGTATTCTCACGTGAGAACTTATCTGCCTTTATTGAAAAAAACTTCTAGATAGGAATAATTGATAGAGTATTCATCTACTATAATTTGACTCTATAATCATAATGGACTATATACGTTTTCATCAGAAACAGATCACTCATTTCTTCATATTTTCATTCTTTTTGTGCATATGTTTACAGGAGATATCCTAACAGTTGTCTACTTAGCAATCACGTTCGTTATCTCAATAACCGTTCATGAATTTGCACATGCTCGAACATCAGACAGACTTGGTGATCCTACACCTCGTATGCAATGAAGACTGACCTTGAATCCTCTTTCACATGTAGATCCTATATGATTTCTCATGATATTTATTATTCAATTCTGATGGGGAAGAGCTGTTCAAGTAAACACTTCGTACTATAAAAACAAACTAAGAGACGAACTCCTCGTGGCTGTAGCATGACCGGTATCGAACATTATTCTCGCATGTTTTTGAATTTGTTTTATGCATCTGTATGCATCACTGCTTTGAATATCGCCATTTAGTTGACTCTGAGATCCTGTTCTTTGATTTTGGAGACTGTTTGCGATTGTGAACTGCTGACTTGCTGTCTTCAATATGATTCCTATCCCTCCTCTAGACTGATATAGGGTAATTAGTTATTTACGACCTGCAACAGCTTATACACTACAAAAATACTCTCAATACTTCTGACTTGTCTTACTTGCTCTGATCTTTCTCCCAGATCTTATTCCTGGACTACCACATCCATTATGATTTGTAACAACGATCTCTCAAACCATTTTCTGACTCCTAAACTCTCTCTTTTCGTTACTCTTCTTTTGGTAAGTTTCCACCTCGTCAGAATGAGTAATAATTTTTTCTAATCGCCTAAAATATCAATCAAGAATTGCGTTCAATGAAACGTGTGTATAAAAAAATCATTCAGTTTTATATGCGATATACTCTATTTTACCTTTCCTTATCTTCATGTTCGAAAAATTAAAAAGTCTTGCACAAAAATATGAACTCCTCCAAGAGCAATTATTTGATCCAGCTATCTCTAGTGATCATCGTAAAATGACAAAAATAAATAGAGAGATGAGCTGACTCAAAGAGACGTATAAGTTATATCTGTATATGAAAGAACACAAAGAACAACTCGATGAAGCAAAAGATATTATTGATAATAAACAAGACTACGATGAAGAAATGCTTGAAATGGCTAAAGAACAAAAGAGTTATGCCGAAGGGGCTTTAGAAGGAATGGAAGAGAAAGTAAAAATCGCTCTCTTGCCGAAAGACCCTAATGACGACAAAAACATCTATCTAGAAATTAGACCTGCTGCAGGATGAGACGAATCATGACTATTTGCTGCTGAACTTTTGAGGATGTATCTTCTATATAGTGATTCACAATGACGAAAACATGAAATTATGGAACATCAAAGGACTGGAATCTGATGAATTAAATTTGCTATGGTTAAAATTGCAGGTGAAAGCATTTATTCAAAGTTGAAATTTGAAAGCTGAGTACATAGGGTACAAAGAATTCCAGACACTGAAAGCCAAGGAAGGGTTCATACATCTACTGTTACTGTAGCCGTAATGCCAGAGGTTGACGACGTAGAGGTGGTTATTGATCCAAATGATGTAGAAATGGACACATTTGCTGCATCATCATCATGAGGACAACATGCAAACAAGAATCAAACAGGAGTCCGTCTCCATCACAAACCGACAGGAATTATAGCAATGTGAACAGACAGTAAATCGCAACTACAAAACAAAGATAACGCCCGAAAAATGCTGAAAACAAAAGTATATCAACTTGAGTTAGACAAACAGATGAAAGATCAAAAAGAAAAAAGATTTGATCAAGTTGGAACATGAGATAGATCAGAAAAAGTCCGCACGTATAACTTTCCTCAAGATCGCATAACTGATCATCGTATCAAGCAATCTCGATCTAACATCCCATGAAGGTTAAATGGAGAAATAGAAGAAATCATCTCAGCACTCATTATTTTCAATCAAGCAAAACTTCTAGAAGTAAACACGTAGGATACGTTGGTCGATCCCCTTTCTTGATCTAGAAAATTCTATTATTTGAAAAAACATGCTCTTACTCACAATATGTACTTGATGCCTACTTATTGGACTCTTCGTCATGTGTATCATGAGATGACGACGAGTACTTTTTTTTGGTATTTGTCTAATTTTCTATTGAATGTGAGCGATGTATAGTGTGAGTATTCATGAATCGTTCCAAACAACACTCAAGCTTGTCAGTAGCTGAGTTCTTTCAGAGGCAACAAATTACTACTATTTCTTTGAACAAAGTCAAAAATTATTCATATGAATAATCTTATGAGCAATCACGTATTTTATACCATGGAAGTTCATCAAACGCGGAAAGTATCTCTACTTTATCGGGAGTCTTCTGATGATGTTTCTGTTGTTTACTCCACTATGAAGAGATTTTAATAAATGAGCAACACTCTGGTTGGAACTATGATGAAATACCATTCAACCTTGAGAGTTTTTTAAGATAGGATTTATCTTCTTTTTGACATCATGGCTTGTGAGAAAAAAAAGAGCAATGAATGATCGACAATTCTACGTATGATTTTGACTCATTTCACTCATTGCGGTTAGTATTTTCTTTGTTTTACCTGACTTTTGATCATTACTTGTTCTTTGACCAACGGCATTGATACTCTACCGATTTCTGTGATGAAAAAAGTACTTCATTTGACTCACGCTGATACTTGCTCTTTTTTGATGAGTATTTGCCTCTTCTCAGTTTTCTTATGTAAAAGAAAGAATGAACTTCTTTCTCAATCCAGATGCAGATCAAAGTAGATGAATTTGACGACAAACTAACCAAGCGCTTATCGCAGTTTGATGATGATGATTTGCATGAAAGTGATATGGAAAGTGACTACAAAAGTTCTGATATATCCCAGAAGCACAAAGTGATTTCATTTTCTCGGCATTTGCTGAAGAAGTATGATTTATCTGATCAATCCTCCTGTTATACTTGTACTTCATGCTTATGTGGCATGCAGTAAAAGGATTAAGATCAACAACCGATCAGTATGATAGATGAATGATTGTATGACTGATCTCACTTATTATGATACAAGCATTCGTAAATATATGAGTAAACATTAAACTTGTTCCTCTTACCTGAGTGACTCTACCTTTTGTAAGTCACTGATGATCAGCACTTATAGTAAATCTTGTACAAGTAGTCCTCTTACACAAAATCATTTATAAGATCTAAACTCATGAGCGAAACACACTATACTCTTCATAATTGATTTCTCGTTCAAATGATTTGAATGAATACAGGTGAAGAATACGAAATACATCTGAAAGAATGAACGTTTTTGATGGGAAAAGAGACTCTTGTCCTATTCAAATGAACTTTTCAAAATCTGTATGTGAAAGAAATCAGTGAAGGAATGCTTGTTCCCTATCTGGTAAAAAGAGAAACTCCACTCAGCATGATTCCAGAAAGTGTTCGTGCTTGAATACATGTCTATAGATGGTTTGATGAGAACACATGACTCACCTCCACCTATGCATACAAAACCAAAAAAGATAAATGTTCGACAATTAATGCTTTTCTAGACATACTTGGGTTCAAAGAACACCTTCTTCCTGGAAAGTTTGTAGAGATCATCTGATGAGAAACAATCCCAACAAAAGACGATACCCCTTTCCAAACTTCACAAGAGATCATCTCGTATCTCTTGTGACTTGCCCTTATCTACTGAAAATTCACCACTCAAGAATCAACACTCCTGCATACAGTCATCCAACTCCCTTTGGTGTGATCAATCGCTGAAATTGAACATATGTTGATAGAAGCTTTTGATTTCCTGTTTGATGAAGGATATTTCGTGACGTACTCTTATATCACTCAATCCACTGGTCAACTTCTTCAGATTAGTATAGCTGATGAAGAATTACTGACTCTTTGGTCTTCATGGTTAGAACTGTCATCAAAAGATTATACAGCATATAAATCATCACTAGAGAGTGTTTGAAAGACACTATGAGATATTTCAGACTACGTTTTGAAATTTCTTCATAAATAAGTATATATAACAGTACATGGTCTCGTTGTAATTTTATCTTATACTCTTCTGTCCTGTGGCAAGAACGAACAAACAAGGAATAGCTAAAAAGAAAGCCCAGCAAGCAAAGCAAAAGGCACTTTCATGATGAAATAAAACAAAACAAGAAGATGGACTTAAAAGAGACTATACTAATCCTTTATGAAGTAGTTATACTCGATTTATGAGATCTGGAAAACGAATCAATGACACTACTTCGTGCCGTGAAGATCCAGACGGATATAGAATTAAACGTAAACCATCTTGAGGAGAACCGACATTTGAGCATGTAGGGAAAGCAAGTCGAGCATATAGAAGATACGTTAAGAAAGCCCACAGAATGTCACTTAGATAAAAGATACATCACGTAGTCTTTAGGGGGATAGTGTAATTGGGAACACGGAGGTCTTCGGCACCTCAGTTATCAGTTCAAATCTGATTTCTCCTGGATTTAAAAATTAGTTACCTACATAAACAGATAGAGATCGATGATCTCTTTTTTTTTGACTTTTTTTTGACTTTTATTCGACAAAACATAAAAAGCTGTATCCGAAACCGTCCCGTACATTTATGATAAAAATTATTCTCTTTTTTACTCACCACTCACGTAGTAATTGGAGTGTGTATACAAAGATAGAGAACTTATTTAGAATTCTCTATAGAGCACTGGAAAGATAAAGTACTTGTTTTTGACACCCCTTTCGATACGTTATATAGTATGTTACCATTATTTTTGATACCACTTATTACCTGATGAATAATTCAGTGCATAAAAGTCCTGATCGATTTAAGCATTGAAAAAAAGATCACTCGATGATCACTACGAAGTGCTTGATGATTTCCATCAGTACATAGTTGAATTGCTGCGAGTATTAGTACGCTCTTACTTCTCATTCATGGAATCGAATCTACAGAGTTTGCAATCAGTTTCACTTTTTCTTTCCTTTTTCGGTATGATGCAGCAAATATTAGATATGAGGCAGGAAAACATGCAAGTTTTCTAAACACTATTAGTCAAGAACTTATGGCATTAAGTTCTATTATTCTAGATAGTAAACATCGCAAACATGCAGTAAAACTATTGAAAGAAAGACTATGACATACTGTTTCAGAAGTAATTTGATGAATCATTATTGGGTCCATAATTACTCGACTCCTGTATAATCGAATTTTACGTTATGAATTTTTACAGATCATTGGACTGTAAGTACTTTCTTATTACCCAGATATCATGAAGAATAAACGAAACATACGAAAAAAAGTAACTTCACCATTTCGTCTCTCCATTTCATCTACATGAACTGGATCAAAGAAAATTAGAAAAAAACGCTCTAGACGAAGTAAATTTTTAGCTACTTCAAAACACCTCGTCCCTTGGATTGCGTGATGAACCGTAATCTGTTTATTAGTAATCTTAGGAGTCGTAGCATATAACAAACGATTTAATAATCCTGAATTTGACATCCAAGATGTTCTTATCGAAGAAGAAAGCATACTCACGTATGACAATCAAGATATTTTTTCAGCACTAAAGGAAGGAATTATCTGAAAGAACTATCGTGGATTTATGCTCAGTGGTAAAAACACTTTGATCCAGACACTTCAACAAGAATATCCTCTTATTTCTTCAATAGATATTTTTCCTACAGAAAGAGAAACACTTCTGTATGCCAATATATTATTTCACCCTCCTCTCATTCAATTCAAAAACAACCTTTCAAGTCGAGTTATCTGGGAGAATCGTGCATATAAAGTTCGTAGTTCTGATACAATACAAGAGTGAACTATTTCCATATCGTTACCATCATATACTGATCAATATGAGACATTGGACTGAATTTTTTATAAGATACACAGCAAGACACTTGAGAGTATTATTACAAATATCTCAGACATTATTCCAATTGAAGAAATTGAAGAAATTGAATATGATCCAGGTGGTCAAAAATTACATCTTACGTTCCAATGAAAGACAATTCTTTTCCATTTAGATAAATCAATTGACTGACAGCTCGTAAAACTCCTAGATATTAAACAATATTATAAAGAGTATGACGCAATCTCCAAAATGGACTTATGAAGTAGTGATCATATCATTGTTAAATAATGTCTTCTAGTTAGTAAAAAAATACTATATCTATAATAGTATAATACATCTATCGTACTCCTATCTTGAGAATAGTACTCTCGCCTCTTTATACCTATCACGTGTGTATGCGTATACTCCTAGGACTTTCATGATGAGTCGATTCTGCAGTTGCAGCATATCTTCTAAAACAACAGTGACACGAGGTTATTGCCTGATTTATGAAAAATTTTGCGAATCCAGAAAATCCTCATTGTCATACAAGAGAAGATAGAAATATGGCAATAAAAGTAGCACATCATCTTGGGATTGATACCTTCATTATTTTTGATTTTCGCAAACAATATCATGATCGTATTATTTCATATATATACGATGGCTATAAAGCCTGAAGAACTCCAAATCCTGATGTCTTATGTAACTCTCTCGTAAAGTTCGATTTGTTTTTGGAAAAATGAGCTTCACTGTGATGTGATGCTATTGCAACATGACACTATGCACGTCTTATCGAAGAAGAATGAATCTATCATCTTCTGAAATGAGTAGATACAAACAAAGATCAATCATATTTTCTCTCTGGTCTGAATCAACAACAACTAAGCCACTCATTATTCCCACTATGAGGGTACACTAAAGATCAGATCAGGAAGATCGCAACGGATATTTGACTACCAAACGCTGACCGTAAAGATAGTCAATGATTATGTTTTATTGGAAAAGTACCTATAAAAGAATTTTTGAGCGAAGCCCTTCCCAAAAAGATAGGACACATTGTCGATCTTGATTGAAAAACACTATGAGAACATGATTGAGCTCATTTCGTTACTATAGGACAAAGAACAGGACTTTGACTCAGTGGATGACCATGGTACGTCATTGATAAAAACACAGAAACAAACACAATCGTCGTAAGCAAAGATCAACAAAAAGATCTTTATCATCGTCAATGTACAGCATCATGATGGCATCGGTCAGTCCCGACTCATACGGTAGACACCTTCAAAGAGATCCAACTTATGGCAAAGATCAGATACAGGCAAGAAGATCAAGCGTGTACTCTCCGTTTCGATGAGGAAAGAAAACTAATGCATATACATTTTGATCAGGCTCAAAGAGCTATCTCTCCAGGACAAATAATAGTAATCTATCACGCAGATAAACTTATATGACAAGGAACAATTGAAACAAGATAATGAGTTAGGACAAGTAGTTAACCTCATGATGGAGACCATCTAGATCTTTTTTAATAATCAAGAGAGATAAATAATTGTAAAAAAGAAACTAAGAACAAGAAGAACTAGATACTCCTGGACTAGAAAAGCTCATATTTTCTTTGCGCCCATCGTGTACTCATACACTGACGTCTGAAAGACAGAAATAAAATACCCATCAAGAAATCTGAATATTCCAACAAAGTAAGCTATCATGAAAAGGAATCATATTGTCATCACCAAAAATGACATAATCAGAAATGGACGTTGTATCGTGGAGAAATGAGCTCCCAAAAGCTTCTCTACTTCTATCTGTTTGAGAAAACGATAAAATGTAAGCCTCAGTCAAAACAAAAGGACCGCAATGATAATCAGAGTAATGATAAGAATCAAAAAGTTTGTGAATTTTTTTAGAAAATTTGTTAGATTAATCACTTGTGAAGATCTTCTCTCTTGTTCTGAAAAGGTAAATCATTCTGATTCTAATGCTTCGAGATTTACGATAATATCTTCATATTTTAAGACAATGTCTTTCAAGACGCGATATTCTCTTTCATTATCGAAAAGCACATACATCGTTGGTGGCAAAGGATTCTCTATCCCATATTTTTCAAAATTAGTAATTACATCAGGAAGTCTTTCTTCAAGAATTTCAAAAGCATCATCTTTGGAGTAATACTCTACATTCATTCCATATTCTTCTAGTTCTTGCTTCATATCTATTGCTTCTGAATAGACAAGGTCTTTGGTCTGAGTTGTATCATCCAAATAAAGATATACACCGAGTTTTTCTTTCACTTCTTGATTAAACACATCAGTATTGTATGAAAGTAACACTAACAGATTTCAAAAAAACAGAAGAAAACTAACAATTCAAATCAATGAAAGAATATGTTTCCAAGATGATCGTAGCATCTGTACAGTTGTATTCGACACTTGTGTAAGATTTAACAGGTAAAGGCAGGATATGGGAATGGGAATGGGAATTGTTATCTTTATTTCATATTTCAATTTTTCTATTTCTATTTCTATTTTATATGTTTATGGTTTTTAGCTTTTAGTTTTATTATTATAAAGCAATGATAGACTACTTATCCTTTCAAAAATTGTTCAAAAAGAGTTACTTTTTCATCATAATATGATATATCTCTATCAAAACAATTTAACTTCTCTTTATGGGTACGAAAGTGCTTGATATATTTTTTTGCTTGAGAAACTTTTTTTTCTAGTATAGAAATCTCGATTAAATTTAAAATAACTTCTGCATCGTACTCATTTACCTTATAGGATTTCATCAAATACGTAATTCATTGTTCTCTATTTCATGACCAATATTCACAAAGTCCATAACATCTCAAAATTTCAGGATTATCTCCATCAAGCATTGTAATAGCTTTCTTAAAGTATGATTTTGCAATACTCCATTGGGTTTTTTCCATCTCGAGGACTCCTTTTATATACCATCACATCGCATCTTCATCATATGAGTCCAAAAGAAAATCAACAGGCTTCTCAGCTTTGGTGATATCTCCTCTTCTATATTCTATATCTGCTACCTGATACAGCGCTTCCTTGTTTTTTGGATCACGTACTAACAAAGTATTGACTCTCGAGAGAGCTTCATCGTACTTTCCTTGCTTTTTTAGTGCTTCAATTTCCTCGAGCACGATGTTTGGAATGACTGACATAGATATATTAAGAGTAATTGATGAATAGGCATATAGTTGTAGTGTAATGAAAAGAGAGAAAGAGTGCAAAAAAAAAGTCCATCAATCTAACGATTGAATGGACTTCTTTTAAAATACATTTCTCATACAAAATTACCCTTGTTCTACTTGTACTCATGGTCCCATTGTAGGAGAGAGAACTATTTTTCTAATGAGACTACCCTTTACTCATACCGGTTTATTCTCTTCCATAGAAGAAATAATAGACGTGACATTCTCAATAAGTTGTTCATCTGAAAAGTTAAGTTTCCCAACAGCTACATGAATATTTCATGTTTTATCTAACTTATATTCAACCCTACCTTTTTTAAGTTCATCAACAGTCTTCGAGATATTTGCCGTTACTGTTCCTGCTTTAGGATTAGGCATAAGTCCTTTTGGTCAAAGCGTTTTAGCTACTCTTGCAAGATCTCTCATCTGATCTGCTGTTGTAACCAAGATATCAAAATCGATCTTTCCATTCTGAATATCAGTGAGTAATTCAGTGTTTCATACAATATCAGCTCATGCAGAAGTTGCTTCATCTCTTTTATCATCAGAAACAAATGCTGCTACTTTTATTGTCTTTCCTGTACCATGAGGAAGAATTACGGTTCATCTTAACATCTGGTCGTTATATTTAGGATTAGCTCCTGTCTTTATGTTAAGCTCTAACGATCATATGAATGTACTGGTAGATACTGATTTCACTAGTGTAACAGCTTCAGCTAATGGATACTGTGATTCTGCTGGCACGTTTGCCTTTGCTGCTATGTATTTTTTTCCTCTTTTAGCCATGATAATTTTAATGTAAGAATAAAAGCGGTTCTAACGACTATGTATAGAGTCTCCCGCAACTTTTTCGTAAGAAGAGAACAGATTGTAATTATTTCACTTCGATTCCAAGACTCTTAGCTGTTCCTATAATACTTTTTCTAATTGAATCTCTTTTCTTCGTATTCATTACTGGCATCTTGATGTCAATAATATCTTCTAAATCATCCTTAGAAAGAGTTGCCACCTTGATTTTATTTGCTTCACCTGATCATTTTTGTATCTTCGCTTTATACTTAAGTAATGAAGACGTAATTGGAGGAAGAATTTCCATACTATACGTTCTATCCACATACACTTTGATATTAACAGGAACTTTAATTACTGCTCCACCATAGGTTTGCATTGTTTCTTGTGTTTTGTCATTGAACTCCTTCACAAACGCTCAGATATTGATACCATGTTGCCCTAGAATAGGACCAATAGGAGGTGCTGGAGTTGCTTTCCCTGCAGGCATATGCAGTGTAAATTCAATCGTTACTTTTCAAGCCATAGGTATAAAGTTTTAGATATAAAGTATGAAGCTCTCGGCTTCTATCGATATAGGTAATTCACATTAACATAACGATCTCGAGAACACATACATATATGTTCTCGAGATTGATATACTAGTATATTTACAAAAATGGAGACATTATCAATAAAGCTATGCTGAATATACGATATTGAGTTATTGAGTCTAATAGAAATTAAGTCTAATAGAACTGTTCAAACAAGCTCTTAACATAGATTTTATTTTCCAATACAGAGTAGTAATCTTTATCTATTTGAAGAAACCAGCTATCACCATTTTCAAAGGTAATAATCATAAGTTCTTTCAGATTTCTCTTATACGAAGGAACAACCATTTTGGTTACCTTCTTCCCTAATAACTGACTATTTTGTATAGCAATTTGATCAACAATGTCAACAGAAGTTCATCCTAAGAAAGAAACAATATCAATCATAGGTTCATTAAATTTTCACAGATAGATGAAATGAGTATTATGTATATCTTTCAAGATATAACTCACATCATCTTCAAGATTTAACTTATCGATAATATCAAGTGTTCAGTCTCGTTTCCATGTGTTTACCAAGGCAATTTCTCATCAGACACTCTCCTTGCTTGCTGTATCAACAGGAGGTTGATCTTGAGTTGCAGCTGGGTCAACAACGGTTGTACCTTGAGTAGGAGCTGATACTACTGTAGAATCATTTTCGTTCTGAACTACAATAGTCGGAGACTCTTTTATTCATCAAGAAACGGAAACAGTACTAGGAGTTATTGTCGATGACGACTCTCTCCCAAACAGATAATCCGTTGAGAAGAATTTTCTTCATTGAAGATCTTCTATAACTTCAGGTAATTTCACAGGGACAGAAGCTTCAGGAAGATTTGTTGAACTATTCGTACGAGTTGATCAGGTGTTTTGAATAAGTTGTGTGTCAGTCGTATTCGTTTTTCTCACCTGAGAATCTACAAGATCTTGTACTGACTTTTGTACAGCATTTTTAACGACTGGATCTGTTACTCAAGTTGTAAGACTGGTCGAAGGGGAAATAATTGGATTATACACTGGATTATAGTAAATATCATCTGACCCAGATACAGCTGGTACTGTTTTTTGAACAACTGCTTGTTGCAAAGGAGTTCTCGATGTCTGAACAAATGTTGCTCCTGTGGAACGCCCATTACCAAATCCGTCAGATCAGTGCACATCGAAAAATATGACATATACCAACAACAATGCCGTTAACAAAACCACTAATGATCGACCTATTCTGCGAGTCTCATCCATCTGTACATCAAAGCGCTAAAAGCGACTAATACAAAACCAATACACAATTTACACAATTACAATTCCACGAACTCATTAGTATTCATTCTCCTTCATCACATGAAACTAGGTATCAGATTCTACCTTTTCGAACGAAACAAGCACTGGTGTATTTCTTCATAAAATTTCTACATTAACATATAACATTCATTTTGCAGTGTCTATTTCAGTAACAACTCATTTCATACCATTAAAGTCTCAATCTTTCAAAATAACAACATCTCCTTCTTCAAAAGGAACAGCATACTCTGCTTTTGCATTCTTTTCTTCAACATGATTAATAATGTCTTCGTATTCTTGTTGTGAAAGTGGAATAGGACGAATTTCAGCTCATACAATCAGTCTTACTCATGGAGTATTCCTAATAATATACCAGATTTTCTCGTTCATCTTAGATTTAACAAACACATACCCTGGATAGAGCTTAGTAGGTCTAAACATTTTAATTCATTTTTTATAATAGACCTCATTAACCACGGGATTAAGATAGTCTACAATATCATCTTCCATCTTTTTTTTCGCAACTCTCTCTTTAAGATGCGTAATTACTTGTGCTTCTTGACCAGAATTCACACTCAACACGTACCATCTATATTGATTATCTTCAATCTGTTTTTTTAATTCTTGATGTGACATAGGTTCCTAAATCTAAAAGCAAAAAACATGATATTCAAAAAAAAGAAAAAACGACGTTTCTTTTCTAGTATCCTTTCATCATATCATAGAACATCGAGTAGAGTTTTCCAAACAACCCATCCATAACTGCAAACAATATTGCAGCAATAATCACAACAAAAAAGATTACTAATGTAAGGTCAATCACTTCTTTTGTACTAGGTTTTCTTACTTTCTTTAAGGTATCTAGACTATCATAGAAAAAATCTAACATTTCAAATATACGTATAAAAAACAAAAGAACTCAAAAAAGCCGTTTACTCGGCTAACTTGTCTAGATATAGGGTTCTGTGAAAGAAATGCAAGATATAGTAGTAGATATAGTTAAAGACATCGTTGAAGGTATCGTTGAAGAAAGGTATCTCATGTTCATATACACTAAACAATACACATATACGTTCGACAGAAGTAAGGATTCAAATTACAATTAAATAAACGAAATAGCATAATTTTCTGAGTGAGTTACGCTACTTTTTCTGCTCTGGTACCTTGACTTTTCATCCGTCACCTAGCTCTCATATAATTTCCACCTCCTCTCCTTGTCTCATAAGTTGAAGAACAAACTTATCAGCCAGCCTGTAACGCTTATCAAACTCATCACACGACATAAACGACACATTAACCAGCTCAATCAGATACTTCCTAAATATTTCTGTTATCTGTTCTTTTACTTCAGTGAGTTGCTCTTTTACTCATTCTTGATAAATGAGGACCAAATCAACCTCTAACTCTTTACCAAACAACTTTCAAAGATAACATTTCTGAGTTTCTAGAGTAAGTGTAGAAAAATATGAGACAAGTTCCGTACGTAAGGAGTAGAGAAACAATGCTTTGATATACCCATCAAGCCCGGGAGTAAGAGAGATTGATCGACTATTTTGATCCTTCCTGATAGTAATCATTCAGGACTCATCAAGTTGTTCGATTTGTTTCTTGATTGCAGGAAACGACCAGGTAAGATCAGTTTCAAATGCACGCATAGAAATCCCTTGTCTACGAAAGACAAGGTATTTCAGTATATCAGTCTTGGTCCTGGACCCAAAAAGTTTATCTAAGTTCATTACGCACAAAACGGTTTCATAAACTCTTCTACTTCTTCTCTAACTGTACTCAAAACGTCAGAATTATCAACATTCACTGAAACACGCTCGATTCGATCAGCTATTTTTGTCATTTCTTGTTCTTTCATTCCAAGTGTTGTTACGGCAGGAGTCCCGATTCTAATACCAGATGGAAGTCGAGGTTTTGGATCTCACGGAACACTATTTTTGTTTAAGATAATTCATGCTTTTTCTAAGGATGTCGCAATTTTTGATGCTTTGGTACACATAAGACGTTCATGACTTTTTTTGATATTAACAAGCAATAAGTGTGTATCTGTTCATCATGATATAAGAGAAAACCCTCTTTTGGTAAGTTCTTTTCCAAGGTGGATAGCATTCTTTTGGACTTGTAGTGCATAGTTTTTGTATGCATCGGTCTGTGCATCCAGAAAACACACGAGCATTCATGCTATCGTATTCATATGAGGTCATCACTGAAGTGCCGGGAAGACTGCTCTATCGATCTTTTTACCAAGTTCTTTCTTACAAACTATCACCGCTGATCTCGGTCATCTCAAAATCTTATGTGTCGTTGTCATCACAATATCTGCATGAGGAAATGGGTGTGGATGCAACCCAGATGTTACAAGCCCACTAATGTGTGAAATATCTGCAAGCAAGTATGCTCATACTTTTTTTGCTATCAGACCAAACCTTTCAAAATCCATTGCTCTTGGGTAGGCTGAAGCTCACGCAATAATTAATTTTGGCTGATGTTCGATGGCCATCTGTTCAACCAGATCATAGTCTATCAAGTTATCTTCACCGAGTGGATATTGAACTGCTTTGAAAAACTTACTAGAAACGCTCACCTTATGTCCATGTGTAAGGTGCCCCCCAAAATCTAAAGAGAGTCCCATCAGTGTTTCTCATACGTCAAGGAGTGCTGTTTGAATCGCCAAGTTTGCGGGAGCTCATGAAAGTGCTTGAACGTTTGCATGATAGTCCTCTTGCATCCCTGGAGCAAAAAGATTCAAAGCCTCTTGTATAGCAAGACGTTCGATTTCATTGGTGTTTTGCTGTCCTTGGTAGTATCTTCAATTTTTATTAACACGCTCACCATCTTCTCGAGTATGAGGATATCATTCACTATACTTATTCGCATAGATTGAAGCTACCGCCTCGGTTACCGCTGGTGTTTGATAGTTCTCTGACGCTATAAGTCTAATAGTCGTTTCCTGATAGGTTTTCTCTTGTTGTATAAGATCTGCAATATCTGGGTATAGTTTTTGTAGTGACATGTATTTACTGAAGGATAAAGAGTGATTAGTGATTAATGATCAGTCATTGGTCATTTATGTTCAGTCATTGGTGACTTTTTAGAAAAAATCTAATGATTAATGACCAGTCACTAATACTCACTATTCATCACATCTACAAAAAACTGAAGAAAATCGATTGGTCATACCATTATTTATACGTATGTAAATATAATCTATGCAAAAATGTAGACATCTTTCTTGTAAAAGAAAGCTGAAAGTATAGATAGATACTAGGGCAACTATTTTTTTATATATTATATATTATTTAATGTGAAATTGTTGAAAAGAATCGTGACCATTGTGTAAAGTAATGTGAGTAGTTCGTATCTTAGCATGACTTTTTTTCTTAGTTATGGGAGTTATGAAATTCTGAGCACCTGCTGATAAGGTAGCGTTCATTTGATGAGCAGGACATGATATACTTCCATTTTTGGGTATCAAAGCTCGATTCTGGATTGCAGTACTCGGTGAAATTTTTGTGTGAGCTGTACTCATTTCAGGATGTAAAAAATTAATGAAAGTATGAGCAACTTTGTGAGCAATCATCATGCTTGTTGCATTAACTGCAACGTGATGGGCTGATCCAAAAGCTTGGCTACTCCTCATTCTTTGTCTTGTTTTCCTTTTCTGTGGAGCTGGTTGTTTTGTACTGTGTCCTGCTCCTTGTTGTAAAGGATGAGACTGTAAGGATTGATCTTGTAAAGACGGATCTTGTAGTACAGGGAACTGATCTTGAAACACATCAGGGAAATGAATTATGGGAGGAATTGCTTGAGGAATTTGATGAGCAGTATGATCTGTAGCATGATGACTTGGAGATGTAGCAAAAGGAGCTGGAAGTATGGTATGAGATGTTGCTACGTGAGCTATGGATGCTGCTGGTAACGTTGCTTGATGAGTTGCTGACGCTGCTTGATCTGTTGCTGGAGCAGCTGGAAATGTTGTGAAAGGTGCATGAAACGTAGTATGAGACGTTGCTACATGAGCTGTAGATGCTGCAGGGAATGTTGCCTGAGGTGTTGCTGATGCTGCTTGATCTGTAGCATGATGAGTTGCTGATGCTGCTGGGAGTGTTGCTTGATGAGTAAAAGATATGGCTTGATGAGTCGCTTGAGGAATTGGAGGTCTTGCATGATGACTTTTGTGAGGTGCAAAAGATCTTGTCTGAGGAGCAACAGGTGCTACAGGAGGACTTGTTTGATGAGCAAAAGATCTTCTATGATGAGCTTGATGAGTTGTCTGAGGAATTGCTGGTAAAGCATGATGACTTGTAGGATGAGTTGCTGATGGAGCAAAAGGTATGGTAACAAACGTTGCTGATAGAATAGATGCTGCTACCGGATGAGTTGCAAGTGGTATCATCGACAAAGTACAAGACGCAGCTGAAGATATGATAGACAATGCAGTAGATGCTGCTGAAGATATCGTAGAAGGTGCAGCTGATAAAGTGAAGAAATAATCAGTTCAGTTACTTTATATATCAAAAAACCGTCTCGATGAGACGGTTTTTT
>CALCME010000002.1 GCA_937965925.1 Candidatus Absconditabacterales bacterium
GAGAAGAAGTTGCATAGAAGCATTTGAAACGATCGGTTTTCCATACTTACTCGAGATGAAATCTTCCACATCTTGCGTAATGGTTGCGACTCACAGACCATACTTTCTCGCTCTTTTGATCAGCTGATATAAGAACTGTGCTGAGACTTCTTGTTGCATCATAATCCATGCCTCATCTACGACAAGTAATCTTTTCTTCTTTTTTGATCTTACCGTCGCTCGGATATAATTGAGAATATTAAACATGGCTGGAGTCTTCAGTGCATCTTCTAGATCTCTAATAGAGAAAACGGTAAGCGTGTTTGAGAGATCGACATTCGTATCATTATTAAACAGTTTCCCAAATGTTCCTGTCACGTATTTACTGAGTTTAATTCCCAATTTTTCTCCTCACTCCATTCCTTCCAAAACATTCAAAAGATCTTCCATACGTGGAATTGTCTTTCATACAATTTCATCGTCTTGCATAGTTATTTCTTTTAGTTCATAGGTCGTCTGGAGTGCACTATCTAGCAGAGCTTCTTCTTCTGGCAAGATTCATCACACGAGAACTGCGATCAGACTGATCAAATTCATAATCTGCCCTCTCAGGAGATCTCCTTTTTGATAATCTATGTCTTCAATCTTCGGTGGCAGATCAAATGGATTGATATACTGTTGAGAACTTACTGAGATATTCACATATGTTCCTCATACCTTTTCACACAGTGGCTTATACTCATTCTCAGGATCGATCACGATCACATCCACTCAGAGCAATAGATATCTTAAGATCTCAAGTTTCACCGCAAATGATTTACCTGCTCCTGACGTAGCAAGAATAAGGCTATTAGCATTTGGGAGTCTCTTAGAAAATCTATCAAAAATTACCAACGATCACGAATGGAGATTTATTCCATATAAGATCCCTGTATTGTCGATCAGATCGTTAGAGATGAACGGAAAACTTCCTGCAAGTGAGGTAGTAACTGTACTTCTTGGTATATCAAGATCATCCATACAGATCGGGAGCATAGTTGTTAGTCCTTCATCCATTCTTTGTGAGGCTGGTTTTACACGGATTCCATATCCTCCTATTTTTTGTTCAAATTTCTTTCCTGTTTCTCTTAGTTTCTCTTCATCATGATCATAGATGGTCATATACATTCATGTCAGGAAGTATCTTTCTTCACGTGTAGCAAGTTTCTGCCTGATACTTTCGACATCATTATATTCGACACTTACATCAGTATCCATGGTGATTCACTTCGAGCGAGATGCTGATATCTCAGCCTTGAGCATCGTTGCTCTTCTTTTTAGTGCTGATTTTACGAGACTATCATCTGATGGATAGATAAACCACGACATATCCCGCTTCGCATAGAATCACATCAGATCTCTAGATCGCAAGAAATCTATATATGACGGGTAACTCTGTGTATAGTAGGTCTTTCCTAATACTCCACTAATATTAAACCACTGTCCCGAAACCTCTCGATATGATGGAGCGATATGTGACTTATAATCAGAAAGTGTCTCCACATATTCTTTTTCGAACTCCATGATATACTTCCTTAGCTCTGAGGTCAGTAGTGTATCTTTAAATTTATCGTCATCGAGATTGATGATGTATTTTAGTTGATCTTCGAGTGATTTGTTTTTTAGGAGATTTCTGGTGGTGTTCTGCTTACTCACACCATCATCCTTTTTTCTCTTTACAAAAAGCCCTGCAACCCTATCCATAAACGACAGTTTCTCAGGTCTCGTAACGGTTTCTCGATCCACGATTGGATACCCTCCCTTCTTGATCTGAGGGCGGTAGTTGGTGTCATATATCTGATCAGCTATCTTATGTAACATATACGCTTCACACTAACTAAAAATAGACTTGTTTCTCAATTAGTCTAATTGTAGTGATGGAGGGGAGTTTTGTCAAAAAGGGGAGAGAGAAGTGCTAGAGTTTTTGGAGAAAAGGTTGACAGGCGGTAAATTTTGTTTATTAATTTGTTTTTTTAGTATTCAACCTAAAAATATATGTCAATACGTATCCCTACTTGACCAGCTCATAACTTATCCTGAAATACTTGACTAGATTGAGTAACTGTACCATCATCTAAAAGATTGATAGATTGATTAGATATCCCAAGATGACCAGCTTGAAGTTGAGTAAATAATAGTTTTTATTGAGAGGGAGTTAAGTGACCAAATTGAAGTGATGAAGTTAAAATAATTAAGAGCCCGATTCTTCCTGCAACTATATCAACTGCTGAAAAAAGTATTCAAATTATACAAAATTTGTATGTCTGAATCTTAAAAGAACATCCAACAACTGATCGGGGTCATAAAACTATACAAATTCATCTTAAAAAATTTGAGACTATTCTAGAAAGAACAATTGTTGATGGTGATTTTAGGCGTAAATTAGAAGATGAAATGAAAATATATGCCGACTTTAAGATAATAAATCCACCCAAAATTGGTTGATGATGATTATAGAACTTATTTGAAATCCACTCTACCAGCATCCCACAAGATCTGGTAGATTTTTTTTTGTATATGAAAATAGTACTCTTTTTCAGAAATCGTTTATTGATATATATCGTCAAACGAGTATAGTGATGATATATGTTTACTTCATAACAGTCTATAAGATGTCAATAAGTTCTCAAAAAGATCAGAGAAAGACGTATACTCTTAATGAGCTTAGTATGACTACTGATGAAGAAGCTGATGCTCTTCAAAAATGGGAGAAAGATGTTTATAGGAAAAACTTTCCGTATGAGAAGAGAAGGGCACTTCATGATGAGAGACTTCCTTGGTTGAGGAAAGTTGTAACGATAGAAAATCCTTGAAAATCAAAACAGGTGATTGAGAAACTAAGGAAAGAGTGAAAACTTTAATTTTACTTATCTTTCCTGTATGAAAGTAGTCTTTTTTGATACAAATGTTATTTATAGTAGTTATATTCATTTCATCAAATGAAAAACATTAACTACATCTTTGATTGAACTTTCAAGAATTCATACTTTTTATGTAAGTACGTATGTTATTTGAGAAATAATAAACAAAGTGTGTATCAATGAAGGTATCCTAACTTCTCTTTCTGACTTTAATAGGTTTTGTGAGATAATTTTGTTTGAAAGATTTGAAAGTAATCCTTCACACGATGTTTTCTTAGACTTTGTTCATGATCCAAATGATGCAGATATACTCCAAGATGCAGTAGATATAGAAGCAGATATTCTTCTCACTCGTAATCTTAAAGACTTTAAGATAGATATGATTTTTTCTACATTCTGAATTCAGGTAACAAATCATCTCGATTTGTAATTTTTCCATATCTTCATAAATGCTCTCTACAGACCTCCCCTATATACCATCATTCCCATGAGTCTACCAGTTTCGTAAAAAATCTGGGAAGATTTTGTATATATGAAAAGCAAAGGATCTGAAGAAAAGAGTGGGGCAGTATTTCTCACCAGGATCAGTATGGAAGCAAGATATGGTTCATCAAGCAGATCGTGTAGAATATATAGAGACAACGAGTGAAGAGGAAGCACTCCTGCTTGAAGAACAACTGATCAAGAAGTATATGCCAGACTATAACAGACTCTTGAAGTACAACTCCAACTATGTCTTTATTAAATATACCAATGAACCATTTCCACAGGTGATGATCGTGAGGAAGAGGCGTGATGATGGAGCGACCTATATATGACCAAAACACCGTAGTAAGCACTTATATAACTTGATGAAACATCTCAGGAGAATGTTCAAATATAGAACAATGAAGAAAACACTTTTCTCACAGTGAGCGATAGATATGGATTTCCATCTTGGACTAGATATGGGATGGAGCGTCATTCATAAATTGAAAGGTGGACTGTCAGATAAAAGAAAAAAGATAAAAGTGAATTGATCTGAATCTGATATTACTCGAAAACAAAAGGCTGAAAAGCTGTGAATAGATACTACTGTTTCATATGATGAATGGACTCAGATATATCAAGAAATACTTGATACGATGAAAGCATTTTTTGAGGGGAAGACATGAGTGGTTCTGGATCATATCAAGACAGAGATCGAACATCATAGTGTGATCGGGAATTTTGAACGATGTGCGAAACTCAGAGATACCTATCAGTATATCCAGTCACGAGATGAGACCTATCAGCATGTCGTCCTTGAGCAGTCTCGATCATGATGGCTCGGATGGATCAGTCCAATGAATACTCGATCTGTCATTATTCTTCTGCATTTTGAAGATGGAAAAATTATTGACGTCATTAGAGAAAAGAAGAAAGGAGAAGATCAAGAAACAATTGTAGCTGGACTGAAGGCTGAGTTTGGATGTACAACGGTGAAGAGAGTAGAAACGACTAAACGTCATTGATCTATGGAACAAACCCCTACCCCAGAGGGGACCCCTTCCCCTTATCAGGGGACACATCATGTTACTGATTGATTATCAAATTACTTTCTCCATACTCGTGGATATTCCCGTTTGAAACATCGTGACCAGACAGCACTTCGTGAGTTACATCAGAAGTTTTTGGACTCATATGTAACGAGTCAGACGTTTGATACAGAGAGTGTGATGAATGATCTGCTGGTCTGACTGAAAGACAGATATCTGCTTCGTGATCTACCATACCATATGGAGTGTATTGATATTTCTCATCTGAGCGGAGGATGGGTAAGTGGTGGACAGTCATGTTTTATCAACTGACTTCCGTATAAGAAATGATATCGCAACTATAAGATCGAGTCAGTAGAAAAAGGAAAGAGTGATGACTACGCAAGTCTCAGAGAAATAATTGTGAGAAGGTTTTGATTGAAAAAACGTAGGGACGACGGCACTGCCTCGTCCTCTCTAGAAAAAAAATCATGATTTCTCCCAAATCTTTTCATCCTCGATGGATGAAAATGACAACTGTGAGTTGTTCGTGAGATGATGAAGAGCTATGAAGGAATGGAAGAACTTATGCAAACAGTTCAGTTTATCGCTTTATGAAAAGGAGCAGCGAGAACCAGGAAAGGAAAGAGTGCAGGTGAGGTAGAACAGATATGGAAATTTGATGAGCATGGAGATATCGTTTCCATTCCGTTTTTGTATGATCAGATAGATCGTATTTTGATATGAGTAAGAGATGAGTCACATCGTTTTGCGAATAGGTACAGGAAGATCAGGATGAGTAAGGAGACGAAGTAGTGTTTCTGTACATAACAATTATTAGCGTATCAATGCAATCGCTTTTCCTACTATTTCTCTAGTGGGTTCTAATTTTTTTGCTTCCTCTAATGTGAGTCGCTGATATTCAGTATGTTCATGAGAGAGTTTGATTTCTTTCGGGTCTATAAGTATATGATACAATATTGCAGTTCACCATTTTGTCTTCTTAGGATCTCTTCGTTCATGATAGGTTCATATAATGGTGAGCGTTTCTTTTTCTTTATCCAGTAGCTTGATTCAAACTTCTTCATCCATTTCTCTATATATCGCATTCTGCATATCTTCTCCAAACTCTAATCATCATCAAATAAGATCTCGATGTAATGCATCACGATCTTTATAGTCTGATCTAAGAAGAAAAAGAAATGTATCTGTTCCTTTTAACTGTATTAGTACGTGCATTCCAAGCGTATGGATCTTTTCTTGAGTGATCATATGTCTATTTCAAAAAACTAAATTCTGGTTGAATTTGATTCATTGTGTATATTCTATAACACATCGTTTTTTCTTTTACCTCATGTAAGCGAGCAAAGCTCGTGGACAGGATGGTACCCTGTCCCTAGGTGTATAATATGTATAATTTTCTTCTTTTATCTGAAATCTCTTTTCTAGTATCTTGCTTCTCGTTTCTCCTTCTCCCTATATAAATATCTCTCTAGGTCTTGCTCCGTCTTGAGGTCAGATGATTCATCTTTCTTCTAAGATATCTATCAGTCTTGCTGCACGAGGAAATCATACTCACAGTTTCCTTTGGAGCATCGTAGCTGATGCTTTACGGCTACTTGAGATGATCTGAATGGCCTGTTCTATGAGTTCTTCATCTGCATCGCTTACATCTCACATACCTCAAGCGACTCATTTGTTCTCTAGTATATTCATAATCTCTGGATGGTAGATATCGTCTGCTGTGAGATTGGACATATATTTTTCTCTCAGTGCTTTCACGATATCTTCAGTTTCTCCTGTAGAGACAAATGGGGATTGTACTCTGATTGGATATTTCCCTTTTGGATCAAGATACAAGAGATCTCACTTCCCAACGAGATCCTCGGCTCATTTTTGATCTATAATGGTTCTACTATCTATCTGAGATACTACTCAAAAAGATATTCTTGTAGGGATATTGGCTTTGATTAGTCAGGTAATTACATTTACACTTGGTCTTTGCGTTGCAAGAATAAGATGCATACCAACGGCACGGGCCATCTGTGCAATACGTGCAATATAGTTCTCTGTATCCTTCTTATTTCCACTCATCATAAGATCAGCAAGCTCATCTATGATAATCACGATACGATACATCTTATCTTTTTCTTCTTCTACTTTTTCATTATATTCTACGATATTTCTTACTTTGAGTTCTTTTAGTTTCTTGTACCTCTCATTCATGTGTTTCACCGCTCGTTTGAGAACCTTTACTGCTTTCTCTGGCTCGGTGATGATTGGAGCGAGGAGGTAAGGGATTCATTCATATATTCCAAGCTCGACTTGTTTCGGATCGACCATAATAAACTTAAGTTCACTTGGAGTGTTTTGGTACATAAGTGAGGTAATAAATCCATTAACTCACACAGACTTACCTGATCACGTCGCACCAGCAACAAGAAGATGAGGCATTTTTTCGAGTGATTTTATAACGAATTCGCCTCCAATTCACTTCCCAATTGATAGATTCGTCCAGTTATCTTTCATAGAATGAGCGAATTCAACCGAACTGAAGAGATCTCATAATCTCACCATCTGAGGTTTTGGATTTGGGATTTCTATACCTACACTGTCTGTTCCAGGAATCGGAGCAAGTACTCTAAGAGATTTGGTTCTGAGTCAAAGTGCAAGATCTTTCTTGAGGTTTTCTATTTTTGATACTTTGATTCATGCTTTCGGTTTGATTTTAATCTGCATAACCGTCGGTCCGATGTTGAATCATTCTATATCTACTTCCAATCCGAACTCTGCAAGTTTATTTTTGATCCCTTGTGCTTTATCCAATAGTCGATCTTCGTCTACGGTTATATCTTGCGTAGCAGACTTCCCCAATATTTCTTTATCGAACGTTGGCTTATCTTTAGGAAACACAACATGTGTTTGTGTATGGGCTTCTTGTTCTTTCTTTTTTACTGATTTTGCAAGTTTGTCTTTCAAGATTGACTTGAGCGTTTGCTTATCTACTCATGCTTCTTCCATCTCTATGAGTCTTTCTTGTGGGGCAAGATCTTCTAT
>CALCME010000003.1 GCA_937965925.1 Candidatus Absconditabacterales bacterium
CCATCTATAATTCGATCTTTAATGTTGTTGTGTTGGAAGTATGTTGCAAGTTTATCTACAAGATATCCTTTCCCATATCATCACAAATCAAACGAACTGTTTGTTCATAGAGTTATTTTTTTTCCTTCTATCTGCAGCTCACTTCAATGAATGTTTCACGTTTGTTTTTTGGTGAATGAGTATTCAGCATCATATCATAACTGCTCCAAGACTGTTCAGACGAATGGAGAAAAATATCCATCTGATTGTCTATGAGCATCTTGTCCTATCTGGATAAGGTCCAGTAATTCATCATTTGCGATGATTGTTTTTTTGTTGTTCAGATGAGAAATCACAGACGACTCCAGAAATCTAGAATAGTTTTTTTCAAACTGACTCAACATACTCTTTATAGGTGAGTGATGGTCTGTGGTTGAATATCTATATCAGATATTTCGTATTGTTCCTAGTGCCTGTGTTGTCATTGTTTGAATCATTATGATTGTCATTGGTCAACGATTGTTTGAATTTCTTTGATGGCATCATTGAATGCTCGGGATGTTGTTGATGCTGAACTAATGTATATCGCATTACTTTCACTAAGTTTTTTTCATACAACTTTCCCTTCAATTTGCTGTGCAAATTGAGCTTGATGTTTTGCTGATTTTGGTGAGCTATTTTTCTGAATTATATCTAACTCTGTGATTGTTTCTCAATCTAACGTTACACTAACGGTTAACCATGCTGGATGAGCCTCTACCGAATCCCCTTTTTTTGCTGCATATATTATTTGAGTTGCAGTTATTGTTTGGGATGTGGAGAGTTCTTGTACAAGGTCTCACTCTGAAGTAGGTGGTGTAGTAGTTGATGATATATTCTCTCATCATCAACATCATATGAGTGTCAAAGATACAAGAACAAGAAAAGTAAAAGTAGCCTGTTTTGATGTTTTCATGTATAATATAATTACATAGTAAAAGGTTCAAAAGCTATTTTATCAGGTGGTACTCACAGTCATAGAAGCATCTTTGTTACTTCCTTGATCACTGCTCCACCACCACATAAATAGAAGTGAGCTGATCACAAACTTACTCATAGTGTTTTTTTGATTATGTCGGGAGTGATCCTTGTGTTTGTGATTTGATTTGATTTGTTGGCATGAGATTCACGAGAAAGAATGTGGACGCAATCTTGATCTAGATGAGATTCTAACTCTGTTTCGTAGACAATATCTTTTTTTGTTTTGTTGAGATATAAAAGCTTAATATCCTTGGTCATCGAATAATTGTGTATGATATCGTAGAACGGGGTGATTCATATTCATGCTGCTATGCACACAATTGGTGACTGAATCGTTTCTATCTCTTGCATGAACACTCCGTAAGGACCATCTAGGGTTATCTGATCTCAAGCAGCTATGGTAGTTAGTTCTGTAGTAAACTTTCCATAGACTTTGTATGCTATTTTTACTACGGAGGTGTTTTTATTATATGATAGAATGGTAAATGGATGAGACTCACCTCCAGGACGAATCTGCATATACATAAATTGTCATTCTGTATAGTCAATAGCGTCCGGAAGAGACAATTCGAGCTCATAGATATCTTTCGTTTTACTGGTGTGAGCGAGCACAGTTGTTGGTATTTTTAGGTATCCATATTGGTAGGCAATTCTTACCGCCATAGCAACAAGCAGAACTCATCATATCAAGAGCCAATATCAGCGAACAAGAGGCAGCTCTGCAATCATCGTCCCCGTATATCGGCCATGAAACCAGACTCATATAAATGCTGGATAAGAAAGAAGATGCACTCGATGTCGAGATCTATATGACAAGAGCTTCCTAGACAGAATACTCGTGATCAAGACAATAAGTATCAAATCAAATGAGATTTTTCAGATACTGATCCAACCCTCTATTGCATCACTAAAATCTAAGCTAAATACATATAACCAACTCGTTCCATACGAGATCACTGACGCTATAGGATGAAAAATAAGTGACATGAGTGTCCCAATTCAGAGTCGCTTATGAAGCCCGTTAATTCGAAAGAAATCTTTTGTGAACCAGGCAAACATTGGTCTAATTCACAGAATCACTTGTCGAGTCATTATTCACATTCACAAGAGTCATGATACTCCCATAATATAGTACCGAGCTTCATCGTACGAAAACCAATTGATTGAAAATGGTTGTGAAAAAAAAAGAAGAAGCAAGAGAGAAAGGACTAGCACAAATATGAATATCTTTTCTTTTGACGTTGAGGACAGTTGATGCATCTGTTGAGAAGAGGGTGAGTAAATTGGAGAAAGTCATTACTAGTATCTAGTAATGACTTCAATAGCTATTTCAACTCAAGATATTAGGTTTATGCTTCTTGGATATTTCTGTTTCCTCTAGATCCTCTTGAGCTTCCATCAGTTATTTTTCAACTTCCTCTCTTTGCTCCGTTTTTTTTGTGTCCCTTTCCTTTTTTTGCTCTTACTGGAAGTTCTCCGTTTTCATTATAGTACGTTACTAGTTCATTAAATTTTTCAATTTTTTCTTCTTCTGTTTTCTCTTCTTTCTGACTCTTTCTCTCGCTTTTTCTTGCGATACGAGCTTCGATTTCAACTTTTTCTTCATCAGTAACTGTTGCTAGTCTTTCAGCTATTTTCGCTTCTTTCATTGTTTCCTTCTCTGCTTTGAACGTCTCTTTTAATGATGAGAATGTCTCATAATCTCCTGCAGCAACTGCAGCTTCCATTTGAGCTTTTCTTACAGTTTTTTGTACAGTCTTTTCTACGATCTCAGCAAATTTTTCTGCATCTATCTTTTCTTGAGCCTCTGCGGAAAGAAGAGAGTAATCGTTTGCTTCAACTGCAATACTAATCTCTTCATGGTCAATTCATCTTTCTCAGTTCTCTCATTGACCTCAAAATGCGAACGTTGATGCTGTTGTGATTGCTACTACTCATCAGATAAGTGCTACTCATAGAATTGATAACGTTTTTGAAGAATGTTTCATTAGTAAGGGTATATAGATTAAAAAGTGTTAAAGGCATCAGGCATTGATCAACATGTCTCTTCCTCTACACCACATCTATACTGATCAACCTTAAATTATTCTTAAGTCTTTGAAAAACACAGTCAATAAGGCCTCTCTCTGTTTTATAAACAAAAGACGGGATAGTGTCTCTGATTTCTCTTGTAATATCTTATATAAACTACAATAAGTGATTATGTTTATTTCCTTTCTCTCATACAAATGAAACAACTCTTACGAACAATTTGCCTTACTCCCCTCTTGTTTCTATCATCTGTTCTCAGTGCATATCAAGCCACATCAGTAGACGAGCTTCTTTTGTCTTCATTACAGCCGAAAATTGATCGTTTGTGAGAAACAAATCCTTCGCGTTTAGCTACTATTTTTACCAAGGTTGAACTCCTCACAGCTACCATACAAGAGTGAACGAGATTACATTATCTTTTATCAGAAATTCACATCAGCATGCAGAGTGCATTAGCTCCACTTCCCCCATCTTGATCAGCGCTTTCATCAGCAGTATTTGATGAGATCAGCAAAAAATCAGATGTGATCGTTATCGATCTTAGAACCGATCAGGAACTCCTAGAAACGTGAGTGATTGCTCAGATAGATGAACAGAAAGATGTTTATATCCCAACTCGTGTCGAAGAACTCGAGGAGCTAGATCCATCTCAGACCTATTTGCTGTACTGTAGAAGTGGAAATAGAAGCGGAAGAATAACAGATCGCCTTGCGGATCTATGATTTACGTCTGTGTATGATCTAGACGGATGAATCTGACAGCGAGGTGAAGATTGATACTCTTTGGTGAACTGGGAGTAGATTTGATCTGTACTCTTTAGTCGTTAAATACCCCACATGAAATATGTGATCATCCACTGAACGCTCTGACATCCAGAGGAGAATCGGATCCCTCGATTGAAATCTCAATTAGAATCAAAAGGACATACGGTGTATGTTCCCCACTTCCCTACCCCGGAGAATCAAAATCTTACCAGTCGATGTGCTGTTCTCCAAGAACAAGCTCTTTTTGTATTTGACGAAGAGACGATATTGATATGACATAGTCTTGGGGCCTTATATATCTTGCATATTTTGGAGATGGAGAGATCAAAGAAAATTCAAGCTTCTGTCCTTGTCTCAGGATTTACACGTGAGCTATGAATCGAGTCGTTTGATACGATCAATGCTGCTTTCTTGAAAGATGATTTCAACTGGGAGAGGATTAGATGAAATGTAGAGCATATTACCCTTTTTCATGGAGAGAATGATCCGTATGTTTCAATGGAACAAACTAAGCGCTTACAAGAAATGCTGGAGTGCGAACTGTTGGTTATACCAAACTGAGGACATTTGAATGAGAATGCTGGGTATGGCGAGTTTGATGAATTGCTTAGGGTTGTGTCGTAATGCGTTCTTTTGCACACAACCTCCTCTCCTTTCGATGAGTTTGAGCACTGCTGGAGGTCCATATGTATTGCACACTACTACTTTCATAGCAAAAGATCTGATAGAATAAAAGCTAGCTTGTTCTGTCTTATTCTTTGTTGTATAAAACTGGCATTTTTCATTTCCATCTCTTCCACAAAATTTCTTCGGTGATCAACCTCATCATGAAATTTCAAACGTTAATACGACTGGTCTTTCATGGATCAAATATACAGTCTCTAATTGGTGATTCGTATGCTATATATTCGGTTACTGTGTCCTCGTCTATGAGAGCATCTGGGCGAACAGCTACCCAATTTTCATACGGATTGAGCCTAAGATAATCTGCTGCTTGTTCGTTGTCTAGGTGAAGAGGGAAAAACGTACGAAGTAATCGTAAAACGAGCTTTTGTTTTTTAGATACGGTTTCTTTTATTCCTCTGTTTGTGTTGGCTACGGTATTCATAAGTATGATTTTAATCTGCTTTTGTGAAGACAATTTTTCATTAGCTGCGTATACAAGCTTCATAGCATCTGTAACTAGTTTTCTTGGGTGTAAAAACATACCTCTAAATGTGAGATTGTGTCCAAGACAAGATACGACAGCCTCACAACCCGTCAAATTCTTCACCATATCATCTACACTCATCTGAGAAATACTTGCAGTGATAAGTGTTAGGTTGCTATTAGTCTTCCAAGAGTCTGGGATACTACTTGAAGCACGTACTACAGCTTTTACTTTCTTTCACTCGTTCAATACCTGTTGTACGACATGTTTTCATGTAGCGCCACTAGCTCAAAGTATTAGTACTGTCATAATTTTAAAAATTAAGAATAAAAGATATCTTGTTTTTCCTATTCGGAAAGTGAAATTACTAGCTTATGTTTTTGTTTATGCTAGCCCTCTTCTGGGCTCTTATCTTCACCTCCCAGCGATACAGTTTTCTCAGGAGAAATAGTGCATAAATCCCTCAGGCAGTTGCAATCACATAAAATACCGTCATATGTAAACTTTCAGGGAGGTGCAATCACTCATAGAGTCTCTGTCAGAGAGCTCTATTTGGCAGGAGAGTAAACAAGAAGGCAATGGTGAGCCCGATATATGTTCATAGCATATCAGAGTTGTGCTGGAGTCGTTTTTTCTGTGTCCCAAAATATATTCACCTAGTAATGAAAAAGATCGTAACGATAGAAAAGATATGGAGT
>CALCME010000004.1 GCA_937965925.1 Candidatus Absconditabacterales bacterium
ATATGAGACGGAGAAGAGAATTCAATTACAAGAAATGTTTTTATGGGACAGAAAGATGTTCCTACAATTTGATATGAAGTGAAATCATGAGCTGATCAATTTATGCAAAAAAACGCAACATGCGAATGAGAAGACGCATACAGTGTGAAAAGATATGATAATTTTCAAGTTTCTCTTGCTAGTTCAATCAATAGTAAATGAAAGAATACATGACTTTCGTTCTTTATTACGCCTGAAGAAGATGAAAAATGAAAAGTATATGAAAAAAACAGTATCAGCTATGATTTCAAAGAACTTTGATGTCACTACTTAGATATAGAAATTCAAGACAAAGAAACAGGAAAAAGTATCAAAGAAAAACTTCGATTCCAAGTTGAAAACAACCTACCTGAGATAGGAAATGTTGTCTTGAGTTTCCCTCAAAGTAATCAACAAGGACAAGGAATGGGGATTTGAATTTGAATTAAACATACCCCAAAAGAACAAGAAACATTTTGAATAGATAAGTTTGATCCACTCATGGTTAAAGTGACTGCAAGTGGTGTTCGTGATAGTGATGGAAGAGTTAATGGGTATAGACGATACTACTACAACACAAAAAACGAACAATCTGATCGAGAACAATTTGGACAAACACCAGCAAACGTTCCATATTACTCCTTTACCTTACCAAGAATAGCCTGAGAGTACGCATTTGGTGTGGAAGTTACTGACGATCATTGAGATATTGTTGACTCGATAGATCTCCTATGAGTATGACCAATCGTAACTTTTACGAGACAGTGAGACCCAAATATCCCATCACTTCATGTTAAAGTTTCATCAAATGGAATTGTAACAGGAAAAGATGCACTTCAAGTGAATTCTTGAGATGAAGTGGTATTTGAACTAGATGCTGAAGTTGCGTCTAGTAGATCTGATTTTGAAACATCTAGATATTTCAAAATTGATCTAGATGGAGATGGAACCTATGACACCCCTGCATTCAAAGAAACTGAATATAGACATATTTATGATAAAGCGGGAGAATATGTTCCAAAAGTGAAAGTTATCTACAGAGATAAAGTTGGAATAGATATCGCCCCACAGATACGAGTCAAACAATGAGCAAGGCACAGCTTTATTACTGATCAGTTTGATAAGTATCTGTTAGTAAGAAATACAAGTATCTGATCGTTTGATACGCAGTTATTATGTACTGATACTTCTTGATGTCCAAAATGATCAGATAACCTACTTGAAAATCCAACATCACATATCATTACGTATCCTGAACTGTGAGATTATCAACTCAGAATGATCTCTATCGATTCATTTGGAAACAAGCCAGCTCCATTTACTCCAACGATAGAGCTCAGTACATGATCTTGAATATTTAAGATGCTCGCACTCCCACAACCAATCGAGTCATGAAGCTGAGTAGAAATAAGTGTTTGAGATACGTTAGACAATACCATCTCATTTTATCCATTATATCTTTGAACAGGAAACTGTTTTATCGACGTAAATATTCTTGAAGATACGGACGGTGATGATGATCCCATGTTTGACCAAGATCTTGAGTGTAATACCGTTACTGAAAAACAAATCACAAACAAAAAGACGGGAAATAGAGGAAACATCTACTTCATAGAAAATTGAGTTCTACAAACGGTTCCACTAAAAACAACGATATTGAGAGTCGATCAACCCGTAGGAATACAGATACCAATTCCAAGCGAGCTTAAAGACTCATATGATCGTCTAGAAGACCTTATTTCTGATGTTGAAAATGGAACAGTTCCAAACGATGATTACTATTATGTTTTACTTGAAGCACTCAGAGATAGTATCACCATACCAGAAGAAAGATGATCAGTCTTACTTCAACTGCACGAGTATATCCAAAATAGTTCTCTTGAACTTCCGCCAGAACATCGTGATAGACTAGAAATATTGATACTTACTCTTTCAGATGAGTCGTTACAAACTGCAGTCGGTTGATCTCAATACGACCAAGCAAAAGCAAATGTCATGATCTTGTTTACAGGGCCTGCTAAACAACAACTCTCTACTGCTTTTGCACAACTTGAAGAAAGTATATGAGACAAGGAATGAATCAAAAAAGCATTAGAATCGGTCTGATCTGTTGCTCAGCAAGAAATGGTTTCTTGAGCAATAGATGAAGTCGACTTCAATGAGATAGTAAGACAGATATGTGAGATAGTCTTCTACTATGATGTAGAATCAGCAACGTGTGGGACTGAAGATACATGAGCACCTACTGATAGTGAATGAGACTCAGGAGAAACTGAATCAGCAAAACAATCAACATCATCAGGAGATGATGATTGACGATTCTCATGAATCGTTAAGCGAGTTATCATCTGAGTAATAATTCTTGTATTCATTTTCATCATCATTGTTATCATCTTTGCACTCAAAGCTAAGAATGCGTCTGAGGAGGATGATGAAGAAGAGTAAGTACTACTTATCTCATAAGTACATCAGTGATTTTTCATCATAACACTGATCATCATATCAAACTAACACTTACTAGAAACAAATCTCTACATCTATAGGGATTTTTTTTAGAATTTCCTATAGAGGAAAAAAAGCTTAAGCTAGAGCTTAAACCTTGTTTAGATATGTTATTTACTGATTTAGTTCCACATGGTGGGTCACCTGGGATTCGAACCCAGGACCTTGGGCTTAAGAGGCCCCTGCTCTAACCAACTGAGCTAGTGACCCATAGAGTAGAAAATAGATGAGAAAAGAAGAAGGACTTCTTTCACGTGAGTCATATATAGAGTTTTCAGAGAGAAAATCAATTAATTCTTCTTTACCGTTAAGGTAACTGAAGTACTGCCCCCATTTTCTTGAATGTTCATCATATACCATGCTCCATTCGCTTCAAAAGGAGTGGTAAATGTCCCTGATAAGATCGTTTCTCATGATATCTCAAGAATTTCATAAGAGTCAGGTAGGTAAAGTAATCATCTGTTTTGCCAGATGTGTTTCAATCCCAAAATATGTCTTTCTCTATCACCAAGAGTAATAGCATATTTTGCTTCAAATCAAGAAATTAAAGAATGATACTCATATGGAATATCCATCGTGTATGTTACTTGTATCTCATATGTTCATACAGGCAGATCGTCAAGAGGAAGTATTCATGTTTTTGGATATTCTATAAGAACGACACCTGACTGATCTTTGATCTGTACCATTCCAGTGACAAACGTATCAATTTTATTAAATGACGTATTTGATCATCGTACATACATATGATCACGCTCAAATCTTGTAACGAGTTTCTTTTCTTGGAGTCGTCATTTCAATCATCATCATACGAGTCATCATGAAACAGAAATATCTGTGAGGTAGATATTCAAAAGTCTTTGATCTATAAGTTCTGGAAGATTTTGAAGAAAAGCCTCAATGAGATCTCCTTTATGTTCATCAAGAAGGTCGGTAACTCATTGTTGATAAAATTCTTTTTTTCAAAAAAGATTCTGCCCTCTGATAAGATCTGTCGCTGCATTGGTAAACTGTCGTTCTCGAAGTTGTTTTTGAAATCAAGGAATGAGTTGTTCTAACATATCTGTTCTTAGAAAACCTACTCCCCTAATAGACTCATTTGGATACTTCTTTTCATATAGTTGTTTGATATGAGCACCATCATGATACGTAAATCAGATCTTATTCGCTCATACAAAATGAATCTCTCTACTAGGTAGATATCATTCCAACCAAGCTGGTCATTGGATTGAAAGGTATTCATCGTTACTATCTGCTCTCTCTCACAGCTGTGTTCAAAGCATGTCTGGTTCATAATCGAGAATGTAACTATCTCTCACTTCCAGGTCAATTACCTTTCCATCAGCAATCTTTACCACTGCAAAAGATCAAAAAAATCAACCATTCGGCCTTCTTTCTGCAGTATTTTGCAACAATACGAGATAGGTTTGTGCTGATTCGAATCATGCCAAAGAAACAAGATCTTCATTGAAGGTAAGCAACTCCATTACTAAAGAAAATTGCTCATGATACCTTTCAGGAAGATATTCCAGTATTTTTTCTTCATTATTCTGCAATCAGATACGCAATGAAGTAAAAAGAGATCATTCTCACGAATGATATCAATTTCATAGGTAGATAGATCACACGTCAAGAAGTGTTTCGGTAAATGATAAAATATCATGAGATCATTGAGATTGAAATCAACCAATGAGTGAAGAGTACATTTCATTCTTTTCAAGAAGATGAGATATATCTGAATCGTTATACATAGTGTATAATCACCAGACACGAACACCCGCTATTCCAAACAGGAATATAAAAAACAACGTTACTAAAGAGAACACCCCATACACAGAAACAAAACGTTTCCATCGTTTTTCTTGTGTTTTACGTTTTCTGAATCAAAATGTTTGCATTTTTCTAGATATATGTCTATGTAAATGAAAGGATTTGGGAGAACGAAGCAACAGACGACTACTTCGAGATTTACGAGAGCATATCAAGAGTTGTAAATAAAGATCTATAGTCTGAATTCAAAGTTAATGCACTATAATCTCTAGATAATTTGTTTACTTCCTAACTCTATAAAGCTTTTAGATTCCAATTCTCCCATGATAAAATCAATCTTTGAAAGACTTGTGAGTCTGACATCTAATTGTATATTTCATCTACCATCTGGTCTCGTATTGGTAACAATATTTCACACATTAGCTCTATATGACTCAAAGATACGGAGAACTTTTAGGAGAACTCCAGGTTTCCCATCCGCAACAAAGTGAAGACGAAGTGCATATGATGCAGGATCAGCTCACTTTCGATGAGCTTCATAAAATTTATTCGATTTAACTTCTTGAAGTGCATCACAACTTACTTTATGAATTTTCATCATTCATTTGTCACTCTTCGCAATGATTTTATCTCATGCATGTGGGAAACACAATTTACATAAGTCAGTATGAAGTTCTTTATCATGATCGATAATGATTGTAGAAGACACAAGCACATCATCTTTTAATGTGGCAATCGTTGAAGATATTTTTTTCTTCGCAAGCATTTCATTTTCCTTCTTCATCACTACGTCTTTATAGGCTATTTTGACTAATTTAGTTGTTGTAATTTGCTTATCATATACCTGCCAAAGATGTTTTTCTCGATCCTCTTGAGAGAAATGACGTGTAAGTTCATCCCCTTTCGTTCACAGTAATGGTAATCAAAATTCACGAAGTCTTTGATTAATAGCATCTTTCACAGAAACCAACATTACTGATTTTTCTTGCTGTCTAATATGTCTCGTTAGTTTTGATTTCGCTGTAGGTGTATGTAGGTACTTCTCCCGTCATCTCGTTGCAGTAATTTTATTCTTGAACGTATGGACATCTATGATATCTCATGTCTGTAAGGTATAATCCAAAGGAACAATTTTCCCGTTCACAAATCAATTTTTGAACTTCAGTCAGATATCTGTATGAACACGAAATGCAAAATCTAGTACAGAACTTCACTCAGGGAGTTCAATAATATCTCACTTTGGTGTATAAACAAAAATATTATTTTCAAGTATTTCTACATTAAGATGCTGCTTAAATCAATCCTTATCTTCAGCTTGTTGAAATTGTTGAACAAGATCCTGAGTCCTTTGTAACCATGCAGCTTGTTTATCGGATATCATTGAAGATCATCACTTTTCTGCATACGCAAAATGAGCCGCTACTCAATATTCTGCTACTTGATCCATCTCTTCTGTTCTTACTTGGATTTCAACAGGGAAGTCAAACATTCACAAAATTGTTGTATGTAAGCTTTTGTATCAGTTCGGTTTGGGGAGAGCAATATAATCTTTCATCTTTGCAAAAATCGGAGTATAGTGTTTATGAATGATACCAAGCATGTTATAACAGTTTCATACCGTATCAGTCAACATTCTAAATGCAAGAACATCCATAACTTTTCAAATATCAGACGTTTGGTACTTTTTTAATTTCTTGTGTATCCTATATGGACTCTTCAATCTTCACGTAATATCTAAATAGGTCACCCCCTCCTCTTCACACAAGTACATGAGACGATCTATTCAAGACTTCTTATACGCATCTACATCCCCATATTTTTTTGTAACATACTGATAGATTCTCTTATACTCTTTAGGATCCAGATTTTTGAAAGCTCCATTTTCTAAATATCATTGAAACACATAGAGTCACAGCCTTTTTGCAATGGGAACATAGACTTTTAGTGTTTCTTCAGCGATTCTATTTCTCTTTTCTTTTTTAGGATGAAAATGTAACGTTTGTATATTGTGAATACGATCCGCTAGCTTAATAAAGATCACTCTCAAATCTTTTCACATGGCAAGAAACATTTTTTTCAATGTCTCTAATTGTCTTGTTTCTCATCTAAATCTCACTTTTGACACCTTTACAAGTCATTCGCAGAGTTCTGCAACCTCACTTCAAAATGTTTTTTCAATTTGCTCATGAGTTATAGGAGTATCTTCAATAACATCATGAAGAAGAGTCGCTTGGATACTTGCTAGATCAGGCTTAATGAGTAACAAAAACTCAAGTACTTTAATTGGATGAACAATATAGAGCTCACCTGAAAGTCTTCTTTCTTCACTATGTGCATCACGAGCAAATTCATATGCTTGTATAATCCCTTCATAGTGTTCTTCTGGTAGATACGGATACTTACTCAAAATTCAATCAAGTAATAATCTCGTGTCATCATCAAAAAAAGGGTCGTATGAGTGGAACTCTCTTATCTTATTAATATCCATCAGTTCTAACCAAATTATAAATCGACAATATAGTATATCGCATTTGAATTTAGACGTTTTGAGTACTCTTACGTTTAGACCAAATAGAAGTTCTTAATTGTACTTACGGCGATAGACTACGTAGTAAGTATTTCTAAATTCTATATTAATTTACTATACTTAAATACTTATAAACACCAATATAATACACCTTATCTGTTAATTTACAACAACATGGTTCACTTTTACTCTTTTATGCTTGTCAAGACTGTTTTTTGATATACAATAGAAATTCATTGCATTGTTCTTCAAGAGAAATAAAATAAGGTTGATGTGATATTTGGAAACCGTACTTATAGCCGTAGCATGAATGCTAGCAATTCTTTCTGCACTCTTGGGTTTAGATAGAATGATTAGAATTATTATGTGAAATTACCTCATAAATAGCATTCTCTTATGAATGTCAAACTTTTTGGAGATGATGAGCCAACGTCTCATTTACTTACAAGACACAGTCTCAATACATCGACGAGAAAATCGATCTCAACGACTTTGACAATTTTTGTTAGATGGAAAGCCAACATTACTTTTAACAACATACATTATTTTGATACTCTTTATCATAAAAAGAGCTCATATCTGAATATGAAGAATAGAAAATGAAGGAGTCAGATGGATATTAACCGTCTTATTTATCCCAAGTACTGTGTTAAGTATATTTCTGAGTATAGGGACAGCCTTTTTCTGACATAAGATAATGGATTTAGATGCAATAGAATGAATCGCCTCAACCGTACAACATAATGATCGACTCTATAACATCGTTCTCCTCACTCCATTACGAATTGTATTACCAGGATTATTTGTTATAATTGTAGCAGCATTTGTACTGCATCAGACTGATGAGATAGTCGAAAAGAAAGTGATTGTATCTGAAAGAATCTACGAACAAGATCCTCTCTTAGAACCACTCGAAATCGAGCATCACTGATAATCTACTTCTAGATATATTTTTTATATAATTATAGATGTAGAGTAAACAAACACTTGCGTTTTTATTGGTTTACCACCATTTCTATGTTAAAAGATCTCGCACAAGATTTCATTATGAAACAAGTTTCAAAACAAATAGCAAAAGCAACAGGTATCGACGAAAATATTATCAACAAAGTTACTGATGAATGAATTGGAAGCATGATTCTTGGTCTCGCAAAAAATGCAGGAACTCCAGAATGAGCTAGTTCATTATTTAGTGCTGTTCAGAAAGATCATGATTGATCAGTTTTAGACAATATTGGTGATCTTTTTGGAGAATCAAAACAGAACGAAGGTATGAAGATTGTGAGTCATATTTTTGGAAACAAACAAGAAGCCATTGCTGGACAGATCGGAAAAGATACAGGATTAGATATGGGAAGCGTCATGAAGATTCTTTCTACTGCTGCTCCTGTAGTTCTTTGAATGCTTGGAAAACAAACAAAAGATAATGGATTCGGATTAGACGATGTTGTTGGTCTTCTTTCTAATGAAAGAGAAGAAGTTGCTAAGAAATCTTCAGGTTTAGGAATCTTCTGAAAACTTCTTGATCAAGATGGTGATGGAGACTTTGACCTTATTGATGCTTTCAAAATGGCTACCTAGTTCAACTTGTATATATAATTTAACTTGTATATATGTATATACATATAGAGAAAATGCTTTGCAGATCTATTTAACCTCTATTTACTCTGATGAAAAAAACACTTCTCACTCTAGTTCTCTTCTTTATGAGCTACTCAATTGTATCTGCTAATAGTTCATTTGGGACTGTAGAAGAATCTCTCTCTCAAATAGATTATCGAGCTGAATCACAAGGATATCATATCCCTGTAGCTAGAAAGTACTTAGTAGATGCTTATTTTTCAGAAGGAAAATATACTGAAGCTGAAAAGAAACACATCTGATCGCTTGTGAGAGAATTAGAATGAATTTCTGAAGAAAAATATCGCAAAAGTCCACGATACGAAGTAACGAAAGACAAGAAAGAAGCAAAACTATATGGCCAGATTGATTCTACTATTTTCAAAAAAACAATTGATCTTATTAATGCGAATCCTTGAATACAAACAATTCAACTTGTTTATGTTCCAGGATCTCATGATGATGTAAGTAATCATGCTGCATGAAGAATCATTAGAAACCAATGAATTTGAACAAAGATCAATGAATATTGATTTATTGCCTCTTGATGAACTGATCTTCTCATGTCGTGAAAAACTAGACAGATTGCTCCAGGTGCTCAGATATGAGTACATGCTCGAACATCACCAGCTGTTCCATCTCCTCGAGAGATAGCACAAGACTCTGACGTTCATAACGAGTATGTAGATTACTTCACAGAAATGTGACTCAATGAGTCATTATATCGACGAACTCTTTACAATACGAGACCTGGAAATATTCACTGGCTCACTACAGAAGAACTTCAAACATATTGATTCTAAAGGTAAAGAGTCATAGTATAATCTATACATAAAGAAAGATATTCCTCATCGGGAATATCTTTTTTTCTATTAGTCTTGCTACTTTTCAAGAAATAGATAGACTATTCATAGTTATCGAGACTCATTGAGGAATTTCTTTTTTCGTCAAACACATTACGTCTGTCTCGGTGACCTCTTCACGAGATAGAACTTCATACTTCTTCACACTATGATATTCTATCAGCCATGAGCACTGCTCTGGGCTTTTTTTACGTGATCTTTTTATGATATTACTTAATGAATGACTGTTATTACTTGAGACACAAAAGATGCAATTGATGCAAGAACATTTAAAGACTTTGATTTAAATAAATACTTGCTCCAAGCACTAGATGAAAAATGATATACAACTCCTACAGAGATTCAGCAAAAAACACTTGATGCGTTCGCATGATGAGGACATATTGTATGACAATCTCAAACATGAACGTGAAAAACTGCTGCTTTCTGTCTTCCTGTACTAAATGCATTGGATTCTCGTAGAAGAGAACCTCAAGTTCTTATTCTTGCTCCAACGAGAGAACTAGCTCATCAGATCAGAGATGAGGTTTTTGGACTTTCTAAGTTCATGTATATGAAATCTATGGTTGCAATGTGAGGACAAAGTAAGAGACGGCAAATAGAACAGCTCGAAAAATGACCTCAAGTTGTGATTTGAACAGTATGAAGGGTGAAAGACCTTATTGAAATGAGAAAAATAATACCAAGTACCTTTGATTACTTCATCTTGGATGAAGTTGATCGTATGCTAGATATGTGATTTATCGATGAAATTGATGAGATCTGGAGTAGATGTATTAATGTAAAACAAGCACTCACCTTTTCAGCTACGATCCCACATGAACTAAAAGATCTTCTACATAGATATATATGAGATGACTATACAAAGATTAATATTGCTCCACAGGAGATAGTAGCATCAAAGGTTGATCATATGTTTATGGAAGTTCCTGCTTTCAAAAAATACGATGCGTTAAAGTTTGTCTTAGATAAACATCCTGAAGATAAGACTATTGTCTTTGCAGAAACAAAAAAAATGGTAGATGATCTCGCTAATCAACTAAAACAAGAAGGATATGAAGCGATAGCTCTACACTGAGATATGGAACAAAGAGATCGTTTTCAAACACTCAAAAAAATAAAAACTGATGAACTTCGTATTCTCGTTGCTACTGATGTTGCTGCTAGATGATTGAATATGAATCAAATTAATCTTGTAATAAACTTCGAAGTACCTCGTGATCCAGAGAGTTATGTCCATCGTATATGAAGAACAGCAAGAGCTTGAGCAGAAGGAAAAGCGATAATGTTCGTTTCTAATGACGAATATAAAGCAGTTCATGCAGTCGAAAAAAGAAATAACCTTACAATCAAGAAGATAGATCATACATGAGCAGAACTTCCAAGAAATGAGTTTAGATGAAGATCTGGGTGAGGTAGAGGTTGAAGATCTTGATGATGATGAAGAAGTAGATATCGTAAGCCTGGAAGTGGTGGTGGTGCATCATACAGATGAGTAAGAGAATGAGGAAGGACAGGTGAAGGAAGAAGTTCTTCAGGATGAAGATATTCTCAATCAAATAGAAGCTCTGGTGGTAGATATTCTTCAGGGAATAGATCTTCTGGTGGAAGTAGTAGTAGTTCTGATTCGAGAAGTTCTGGAGGAAGATATTCTTCTGGGAATAGAAGCTCAAGTTCAAGTAGAACATGATCAGGGAGCTGATGAACATCTAGAGTAAAAAGAGGAAGATACAGTTAAGTATTACATTCATTTATCATCTAGACTAAAAAACCTACGCTCATGGAGTGTAGGTTTTTTTGATATAAGATAATACAATCTAAGCTGGGCATCATTCAAACTCATTTCCCATTTGTTTTTCACTCATTTATTTCCCTTTATCCAATGCCCCATCCTTCAATCTCACTACTTGATCAGCAAATTGAAGAAGATTTCTTTCGTGTTCTATCATAAGCACCGTATCACCATAATCCAAAAATCTCTTCAAGACCTTCAAGAGTCTTTCGATGTCTGATGGATGAAGTCAAACTGTTGGCTCATCGAGAAAGTAGACGGTATGTCCTCTATATTGCTTTAGTAGATGTTTCACAAGTTTCAGACGCTGTGACTCCCCTCATGATAAGGTATGAGCTGGCTGTCCCATCTTTAGATATCACAGTCAGATATCCATCATCAGTTCCAATTTATCTTGAATGAATGGAATATCTTCAAAAAACTTGTATGCATCTTTTATATACATGCTCAAAATTTGTGTAATCGTATGTTCATGTCGTCTAATATCCAAGATCTCAGGCTTATATCTTCTTCCATGACAGAGCTCGCAAGGAACATATGCATCTGGTAAGAATTGAAGTTCTACTTTCTTGTGCCCATATCATTTACATCACGGACATGCTCACTTGTTTGAGTTAAATGAGAAATGACCGGAATTAAATCCAAGCATCTTCGCTTCTGTCACTCAGGCAAACATCTTACGTATATCATCAAACACACCAACAAACGTTGCAGGACAACTACGTGGCGTCTTTCATATAGATGCTTGATCGACATATAAGACATTATCTATTTCTTCTCGTCCCGTAATTGTCTCAACTCATATATGTTGGTAGAACTGCTGTAATGCAGACTTTTCTAGATGTTCATATTTTTGGCGTTGCATGACGGGTGCTTGTATGATATCCTGTCGTGAAAGTCACTCTTTCAAGAGTTGAAGTCTAATCTGACTCTGCACCCATTTTTGTTTCTCTTGGAGAAACGTATACAATGTATGATACATCAATGTCGTCTTTCCAGCCCCTGAAGGTCAAGTAATAATAGTGAAACTTCACAGTTGGATATTTACATCTATTCCCTTGAGGTTGTATTTTGATGCTTTCTTGATACTCACAGTGGCTCTACTTGGTGTATGATCAAACGTTGCGGTCACTTTCTTGTCTCATCTGATATATTGAGCAGTCAGAGAGTCTTGCTTGAGAAAGTCATCATATGGTCCACTAAACACAAGATGTCATCAAAAATCACCAGCTCACGGTCAGATTTCTACAATTCGATCTGAAGCCTTGATAAATTCGTCATTATGTTCTACCACGATAATCGTATTTCCCATCTCTTGAAGTCCTCTAATTGCTTTTATCACTCTCAGGATTTCTTCATGATCCAGTCAGATTGTAGGCTCATCAAGAACATAGATGATTCACGTTAGTTTGTTTCACAACTGTTTTGCGAGTCTTAAACGTTGGATTTCTCATCATGAGAGTGTATCAATTTTTCTCGAAGTAGAAATATATCACAATCAGAGCTCAGTGATCGTTGATACTCTATCAAGCAAGGGAACCACAATTCTTTTTACTAGTTCACTATTGGTCGTTGCTTCTTTCATATATGTATTGAGAACGTCAGTAAGCTGACTAATTGGCATCATCTGCAGATCATATATCGTATATTTTTCTTTGATATCGTGTTTGTTCACAAGTTCTCCGCTACTGACATTTGTAGATGTTCAATCTTTTCACAAGATAATATAGGTACTCAATGCTTGTTGTTGTAGTTTCGCTCATCCACAAGACTGACACGGATGCATATCAAGCATCGCTTGAAAATCTACTGTGAGCACTCATTTTTGATACTGATCAATAAGAACATCTTCAAGTCACTTATAGCGCATACTTACATACTTCCCTCCTCACAAACTTAACTTATACGTTTCAGCATCTCATTGGAGAACTACTTCTTTGAACCATTGAGGAAGGTCAGTCCAACGATCACTATCCTTAATTTGGTACGCATAGGCTAGTTTTCTCAAAATAGCTTGACCGAGCTGAGAATCACGTCGAGGTAAGATAGCTTCCATATATCTAGAAGTGGGATCAAGTACTTTATCTACATCTACTTGAAGTACTTCTCAAAGACCATGACACTGGATACATGCTCATTCCTGTCTATTTGCAGAAAAATGAGCTGGAGTTAGTTCTGGATATTTGATATCATCTTTCGCACAGTAATATTTGTCTGTATATCGAACAAGATCAGAAGCTTTACTGATTTTCTTTGTTCATCCTGAATTCATACTTCAAAACACCTTCGTATATCAATCTAGTAACTTCGATCATTGTTCATTGAATACCATGATCTGCGTTTTTGATGCCTTGAATTCAGTTTCCTTTTTGAATTTTAATAATGAACTCTTTGTATCAAGATATGCAACATAATATTGATCTGGTTCGACACTCATCAGTGGTAACAGTTCTATCTTATAGTCACCATGAGCAGTCAGTTTCTCCAAAAGTCCACTTGCAACCAATCGAAGTATATAATCTCATCATCATTCCATGATTTCACGAAATCACTTGGTTTTCGTGTCACCAAAATCGACCGTTGCGTTCTTTGTCTTGGCACTTTTAATAGATCAATATCATACATGAGAAAATTTATCTGGTTCTTGAATAGAAACTTCACCATCAAGAGTAACTTCATAGATGTTTTGAATAAAAGCTCAGAGTTTGAAAAATAATTTCACTCCACCAAGGTATTCAGCAGACACAACTTTCGCTCATGTCTCTTCTTGTACTTCTCTAATAAGTCATTGCTCAATACTCTCTCACGCATCTACTTTCCCTCAAGGAAGTTGATAATGATCAAATCTAATATCATATAATCCAAGGTATTTTCAATTTTTATCTTTGATAATTGCTCTCGTTGTATGAAGACATCCGTCTGCAGTGTGTTCGTAATCTATCAGTTTTTTTTGTCGATCTTTACATATGGCTACCGTATTATCTAAGAGGAAAGATTCTTGACTCTCTTCTTCTACTTTTGCCTCTTCAGCACTCTCAGCATTGGCTATTGCATTCTTTTCCTCTTGTTCTTTTGAATCGAAAACCGCTTTTACTCAAAACTTGTCAGCTCTTCAGAGCATCTTAATGATATCGTCTTTTAGTCTTCTATGTACTGAAGGATTCACTTGTATACGATCAAATATTCCATGAACTTTTACCGGAAACATTTCATCAGGAACATGGGGATCTTCCAAGTAGAAATACTCTATCGACTCTCACATTAGAGTAGATCAATCTGTCGGAACGTTATCAGAATTCATTTCTATCAACACCCTAGTACATCATCATCACTGATCTACATGGTTTCTATTCTTCCTAATAAACTTCCCCAATGCCTTTGGATCTTCAAACGTTCAAAAATCCTGAAACAGATACACCTTCTGTCCATCAAACTTCTTATATATATCATCTATAATCTGATCTGTTGTCTTTGGTCTCAATGGATCTCCACACGTATAACAAAAAACCTTACCGAGCTTAGAGAGCATTAATCTCAAGTAATCATCTACTTCAGTTAACGTTCCTACCGTAGATCTAGAATTTCACATACGCTTATTCTGTTCAATAGCAACTGCTGGACTCAGTCATGATGAGTATTCCAACTCAGGTCTAGATCAGAGATTGAAGAACTGTCTCAGATAAGAACTTAAACTTTCAATATAACGAAATTGTCATTCTTTATATATTGTATGAAAGGCAAGCGAAGATTTTCATGATCATGACACTCAAGTCATCGTGATCAACGTGTTTTTTGGAAGATCTATATCAATATTCTTTAAGTTATTGGTCGAAACACCGCGCAAAGAAATCGAATTTTGAAATGAATGTTGATTTGTAGTATTTTTCATGGAAAAATAAAGACACAAAGACAAAAAAGGAACAAAACAAATATGGTATAGTTCACTATATCTAGTATGAGTTGAATTACAAATCAACTCTTAATCGAATTGCATTATACTCACAAACTCCTATATAAAATTTAATTTAATATAATATATTATTTTATTTATTATTATCTCTAATCAAATGAATGTCAGTTCCTCTAAAAAAATAATTCTTTGAGTAATAAACCCCACTCTTTTATTCTTTTTGTTTGTGTTTTGAGTGTTCTCTTGAGTATTTTCTAGAGTAATTGCGTGTTCTATGCCGAGTACATACTCTCCTATACAGGCTGATCAATATCTTATAGAATCAGTTCAACCAAAAATCGATGCAATATTCGAGCAAGACAGTTCTCAAATGGTACAAATACAGTCAAAAATACATACAGCTGCGATGTCTTTTGAGACATCTTCAAGAATATATTATATCCTTAGAGAACTAAACCTGTATATGAACTCTCTCATGAGTGGTATAACACCCGTACCTGAATATGATGGATGACATAATCTACAACCATATATGCTCTATTCACCTGAACTTGTAGATATGGCTATGGAGCATTGACTTACTATTGTCTTAAATTTTCGTGCATCTCGATGTCCAAGATGTAAAGCAACTTCAGAAGACATTATCTCAAATCAAATGCGTATACCAAGAAATGCAATAGTTATAGAAACTGACTTTGATACTACAAAAGAACTTCAAAAGAAGTATTGAGTCACTATGCAGACAACATTTGTATTCTTAGATGAGCAATGAAATGTTCTCAAGAAAACAGAAAAACTCTCATGAATCGATCAGCTTGTAGAGGAACTTACAAATCTGTCAAATTAATTCTCTGTTACATTAGACAAATCCCTTGATTATATATACTATCCGATTTTGGATGACTTTTGTTTATTTTTTGAACATATCAGCCCATGAAAATTACATATTTGAAAAAAAGTTTGCTATGAATAGCACTAATAGGTGCGTGAATGTTTGCTGGAGCTTGAAGTACTTTTGCTCAGACTCCTTCATTTGATACAGTACTTGATCGAATGTACGAAAACTGACTAACTAAGTACAACACATCTAGTCAATTTAGACCAAATGATTCAATTACAAGAGGAGAGGCAGCAAAATTTGTTGCTCAGTATGCAAAGATTAGATGACTAGAGAAAACTAACTCATGATGTACGTTTAGTGATCTAGATGGGTATGACAGTACTTTAACACCACATATCAAACAATCATGTTTCTATGGACTTTTGAAATGATCAAAATGAGTCTATAGACCAAATGCATGAATTACTGAAGCGGAAGCTATGACGGTTGTAATGAGGTCACTGTATGGATCATTTGAAGAAACCTGAAATCCTCGATGGATAGCTTATTACAATAGATGAGAAGATTTAGGTCTCATTACGAATGAAACGCTTCGATGAGTTGGAGACGTAAAAGTCACGAGAAAGAAACTCTGAACTTGGTTCTATCAAGCTGCAAAAGTTGAATCAGAAAAATTCTCTTCTTCTGTTCCAGGACAAGCTCAATGGATTAAGTATACAAAAAGTGAATTTGATACTGCTATTTCAGAATGAAAACAAGTAGCAATGTTCTTTCATGCTATTCGATGTTCAATTTGTCATGGAGTAAGAGAAGAAATCACAGGAAATATAGCAGATCTTCCATCTGATGTTCGTATATTTGAAGTTGATATTGATAAAAATTCTGATCTTATGAGTGAGTATTGAGTTCAAACTCAAACTTCATTTGTCTTCTTTGATAAAAAATGAAATGATATAGAAACAACCAATTCCGTTCATTACGGTGATATAATAGATGAACTTAACAAGAGGTTTGACTAATGCAGTTAATTTGAAATCTAATCTAAATGAGTCATATAGAAAGTAAAGTAGATAGACAGTAAAGCAAAAAAAACGTAGAAATTAAATTTCTACGTTTTTTTTGAAGGTGAATAGATTCGTTTGCTCACATTACTCTCGTTTATGTATACTTCCTCATGCTTCATACAACTACACCATAAATAGTAAGTGATCACTTAGGAATAATGGGAGAAAACTTCTCATTAG
>CALCME010000005.1 GCA_937965925.1 Candidatus Absconditabacterales bacterium
CATCCTGAATACACAGAGTTCGGAGATCCAACGTTTTGACTAAACGATCGATCATTAAAGTTCTATAAAATAAGCTGGATAGATGAGAATACCAGAAGAGCTGATGCAGGATTTGAAGACTTCGTCACCTGATATGCTATGAAAGATATCTTTGAAGAGCTCGCAGAATTTGCAAATGCATGGATCAACCATCATGCACTTTTACTAGAATTAGCAAAAGTAAATCCAAAAATACAACAGAAAGTCGACTTATTTGAAGAACTCCTTTGAGATCGATATTTCTCTGAAGATAAAGAATCTCTCTCTGGTTTCGATACATCTGAAAGGATCTTCGATTCAACGAAATCGTGGGTAGATTAGAAATTATATAGCTTTATGCACATTTTTCCAAAATATCTTTCTATCTTCACTCCTAGGGAAATCTTGTGCAGTTCATTGCAGTTGTTTAGAAATATCCAGAGGTCAAGGTTTCTTAATATATGAATAGTTACCAGTATTCTCTAACTTCACATTGTATGGATATGTATGTGCACGAATCTGACGATTGAATACAATTCTCATAATATCAGCACCGTCTACATAATTCTGGTTATCAAGAGTCTTAGCTAAAGCTTCTCGAATTTTATGTCAAATCTCAGCAACAGAGTCATATTCTTTAATAGCTTTTTGTGCCTCAGCTAAACTTGTGAACCTTCTATGTTTATCTATTCAATTCATAAATAAAAACGTATAGATATAAATATTATTAATTTAAAAAAAAAATCAGTTTTGTCAACAAAGAATATTTTATGTAACTTTGAAATTGACTGAAGATCAGAATTTCACAATTGGAAAAACATTGGAAGTTAATGAAGAGATCACTATCTTCATTTGTAATTCTTCATTTGTAACACTTACTTATCATATGAACCTGCCAAAACTAGATCCAATTCTTAAAGAACTCTCTACGTGTAGTGATGAAGCAACAATAAAAGAGTTTCATTCTTCATATCTATGAAAAAAATGATCGATCAATCTTCTGTTCAAAGACCTTAAATCGCTTTCTCCAGAAGAGAAAAAGACTAAAGGACAAGAAATAAAAGCACTCTTCACTACGGTACAAGAAGCATTTTTTGCTCAGCAAGATAGTATCAAAAAAGCCTATCGAGACGCTCAGCTTCAAAAAGAAATCATAGATATTTCTACCCCTGGGAATTCTCTTCCAAGAGGATATGGAAACCTTCAAAACAAACTAAGAAGAACTGTTGAAGAGATTTTTCAATGAATGTGATTTCATATCGAATATGGACATGATCTGGTTTCCGTTCATGAGAATTTTGAAACAGTAAATATCCCAGCTACGCATCCTGCTACTGAGATGTTTGATACGCTTTATGTAAAAACAGACACGACCAATCCGTCACAGAAAAAAGTTCTTAGGACACACACCTCTGCTCATCAGAACGAACTTATCAAAAAATATGGACCAAAATGTAAATTTGTCATACCTGGAAAAGTTTACAGAAATGAAAACATGGATGCCTCACACGATGTTGCTTTCTGGCAGTTAGAAGGTGTCGTGATAGACAAGGGAATCTCAATAGGTCACTTCAAATGAATGATGCATGAAATTTTACAAGCTATACTTGAGACTGACAAGATCGAACTCAGAATGAGACCGTGATATTTCCCTTTCGTAGAGCCAGGATTTGAAATAGATGCAAAAGTAGAAATCGGGTGAAAAGTAAAACGACTTGAAATTTTGTGAGCATGAATGATTCATCCTTCCGTCTTAGAACAAGCATGAGTAGATCCTACAGAGTATAGTGGATTTGCTTTTTGACTTTGACTCACCAGAATGGTAGCTATCAGATATGGGATATGAGACGTAAGACTGCTTACCAATGGAGACTTAAGATTCTTGCACTCATTTGCTTAGAGTGGCAAAAATGCTCTACATCTATAGATAAACAATACTATGGAATCATTCATAAGAAAAAAAACCAATCTTCACGAGAAGATTGGTTTTTTTGGTTTTTTGATTTACTATATTGTGATTCAAAAGATGTAGATGTGAAACGCATTCCTTTCACCTATCTTTCATATCATCATCAATCACAAATAACTTCAGGACAACATCATTTCTTTTCTCCATATCTACATCCACTTGGTAATCACTGTAAACAACGAACTTTTTCACATATATCATCACTACCTGTTCATCATCATAATGTAGCGCCATCTATTTTAATTCATGGAGAAGTTGATCATGATCACTCCCCTTGATTTGCTCACTCACTACAAACAAGCGTTCCACATGTCCCACATCATTTCTCGTTTATAAATGGTCACACATAACTACATCCAGGTGTAGGTTGAACACAAAGTATCTCAGGACAAGTAGTTCAAGGAAATGGTCTTGGAGTTGGAATTGGAGCTGGAACAAATCATCATGATTCTCATCACGTATCCATTACACCTGTAGATCATCATATTATTCCTCAATCACAGATAATCTCTGGACAACATCATTTCTTTTCTCCATATCTACATCCACTTGGTAGTCATTGCTGACAAACAATATTTGCGCAGAAACTTTCAACTCATGTTCATCATCAAAGCGTAGTTCATCAGATTCTACCTCCTGTAGTAGTTCATCACGTTGAACTTCCTCACGTCGTTGAGTCTTCATTACATACAAGGACTCCACATTGAGTAACACATCACTCACTATCAGTTATATTTGGCTGAAATGAGCACCCTGGGGTAGGACGAGTATATGTACTTGGACATCTTATCTCTCTACAGCTAGGTTTTTCGGGTTGATTTCATCATCCTGTACCTACTCAACTTCCTCTTGGATCTAATGGAATTGATTCTCTTTCCTTAAGAATCATACTTGAAAATCTAGTTATTCTTTGTTTATGTTTAAGGATTACACTATCGTATCTCGGTAGCAAGCTCTTCCATTTTTCAACATTTCTATTATTTAACGATACTTTTATTTTAGACTGTAAACTACTTTTAATTCATTCTAACCTATCGATTCCTGCTTCTGATCTCGCGATTCCCGCTTCTCGTCTTTCTATTTTAGAGTTTGCTGACTGAACAGAAAATCAACTCTCTCAAGTTGAGTCAGTATCTAACAGTGCAAGGCTTTTCTCTTCAGCTGCAAGCTCTTCAGTAAATTCATCTACATCGACTCCAGAACGTACTCCATAAAACACTAATCAAGCCAATACAGCAAGTCCAAGTAATCATAGTAAGAGATTTTTTTTCATTTTTTTGTTTTTGTAAACAGGTAAAATAATTTTGTATCTTAAGTATAGCTATTAGATCTTAAGAAAACCTTAATTTTTTCTTATCCATTTCATCATCAACTCTCTTCTCACACAACATCAATCTCTCCTCATCTCGCCTCAAATTCATCTACATATGAATCAAAAAAGATTCTATTAAGTCAAATTTCATTAATTACTGAGTTTGGTATTCTAGGACTATTATGCATACCTTCTCATTCACCTTCACATTGAGGTGTTGGAGACTCTTTTTCTAGAACCTTAAGTATATATTCAGCTGCATGTAAAAGAGCGTTTCTTGTAAAGTCTTGATTTGTATCCAAGACGCTATTTGCTGGATCACTTTCTCAGATTAGCTCAAGTGTATTCATCGCTATTGACGTAGCAGTAGCAGAATCAAATCACTTAAACTCAAATCATGCAGTAATGATTCCAAGTGCAACATCTTTTGTAATTGGTGTATCAGGAGCTCATCTCAACATAGATTCTCTCTGATCATTCGTCATGATTTTTGCATCTACAAGTGCTCTAGAGAAGGTTCATACTTGAGCAAGAGAACTATTTGCTACATCAGATCCTTCTACCAGACCAAAGAGTCTTACCATAGTTTTCAAAAATCATTCTACGGTCGTCTGATCGTCTCTTCTAAACTGTGCATTGGTATCTGATGGTCCATTAAAGATACATGCATTCTGTACATAATCTAGTTTCGCTGTTAGAACAGAAGACTGAATATCAGAGAAATCGTTTGATTTTGGACACCCCTTTATAGATGTAGAACTTATATTACAGTCTTTAATTCATCCATTATCATCTCGACCGGAAGGGTCGATCTCTGGAGCTGAAAACGTATTTTCAGTTTCTGTTACTACTGAGTCAGTATCTACTCATTCAGTCTCATCAATACTAGATGTTGTCGTATCAATATCTTCACTTCAATCAGTTGGAGTTCATGTTACTCATCAATCAGTTGATCATGTATTTCAAGCAGTCAGACCTAATCCAGCTCATGACGTTCATCAGGTTATAGAAGGAGTTTTTCATGGTGATCATCATCATCATCCTGGAGCTGGTGAAACTTCACCAGACGTTCATCACGTTGGAGAAACACGTAATCTTACTACAGGTTTAGGGAGTATAGGTCATTCCATGGAACACTCTGTTGTTCATCACGTGGGATGCACGAGCGTATAGGATATTGAAATAGTTTCGTCCGTACTGTCTGGAACATCCACAGTTGTTCATCATGTTGCATCAACTCAATCAACAGAAACGTTTGTCAGTCATACTCAACTATCTGTACTTACATTCTCTTTCGCAGTACCCTTCAAATCAACAGAAGATCATGCCACAAATTGTGATTCATCAAGGTTCAATGAAATATCGCCACATGCATACGCATACTGGAATCATGCTTCACAGCTCTTCGTTACTCATTCTTTTGTACATGACCACGTCCATGATCAGTCATTTACTGCAAAGTCACCATTATATTCCCCGCTAGCATTACAGAAGTACGGAATTTCATATGAGGTAACGTCACGCTGACTTAGTGAGAAGAAATACATACCATCAGCAAGTCCACACTCAGGATTTTCTTCTTCTTCAATTTCATCAGCATCTACATCCACAGTAATGGTTTGTGAGCAGTCTACTGTTTTTGACGTATCATTAGCGTCTGTTACTCTGTATTCAATAGTAATTGTATCACCATCAACAAGGCCTGAAACATCGTACGTTGAGGTATCATATGGTCATGCTGCTGAAGTAACAGAACTTGTTCAAACAGGATCTGATGTTGATCAACTTACACCAATTCTTTTTGAGACAATCGCATCAGGATTTGATCATGGTCCTCATGTATTTATCGTAAGATCACTATTTGGATTAATAAGGAGATTTCCATCAGCATCTGTATCAAGTCATCAGATATTCACTCATCCATCTTCACACGACAACGTCTGTTCTAAATCATCTGAAAGCGTAAGTGAACAGGTATCTTCACCATCATTTCATCATTCATTTCATTCTTCATTGTCTTCACATGTTCGAGAGATTATGATATTTCATGTTTCTTCATCCGTCTCAGTAATAGAATCAACAAGAGCATCATTGTTCGATGTTCATCATGATCACGATGTATCACATAGAGCATTTTCTGGCAGAGAAATCTGTCATAACTCCCATGATTGAATATTGCTATAGACCTGCCCATCGAGAGGACCACAAGCGTCATCGTCACCTTG
>CALCME010000006.1 GCA_937965925.1 Candidatus Absconditabacterales bacterium
CATGAGACATTGACTCAGTTTCGATTGAAGAAGTTGTATCTTCGAAAAGAAGCAACATGAAAGACCGAGTTAAGAGATATAGAAGAATTTCTTCTTACAGAACAAGCAACAAGTACATCAATGTATGAGTATCGAGAAAAAGAAGAAATTTTTTCTACAAGAGCAAGAGCAGTTCGAGTAGAACCAACATTAAAGTCCCTCTAGGTACTTATTCTTGCTTTTTTCCATTTTATGTCGACTTTGTTTTCCTACTCATTGGGTATTTATCTAATGAATTTTTCTCATGAGTAAACTATTACCAAAAGAGTTGATAGTACAGAAAATTTTATATATCAGAGGACAAAAGGTAATGTTAGATAGAGATCTTGCGAAATTATATGGGGTAGAGAATAAGCGTTTGAATGAAGCTGTGAGAAGAAATAAAAACCGTTTTCCAGAAGATTTTATGTTTCAACTCAATACTGATGAGTATGAAAACTTGAAGTCGCAATTTGCGACTTCAAGTTGGGGATGAATAAGAAAACTGCCGTATGTGTTTACAGAACACGGTATTTTGATGTTATCATCTGTCCTTAGATCAGAGCAAGCGGTGCAGGTGAATATCTCTATAATTAGAGTGTTTAACCATCTCAGAAAAATGCTTGAGTCCAACCAAGTCATGATGCAAGCACTTGAAAATATAGAGAAACGTGTCGTAGATAATTCGTCTGATATACAAGAACTTCGATTTGAGCTGAGAAAAATCTTGAGAAGTGAACTAGATGAAGAGAGGATGATTTGATTTAAGTTTGAGTAGAATCTTGATGTGACATTTTTTAGAGTTCAAGTGAGTATTCGTTATCGCAAATCCCTCTTCGTCTCCCTTTATCAAGGGAGAGACTGTTTGTATTGTTTAGTCATAAATAGAAATACTGACGTACTCCCTCCTTGATAAAGGAGGGCTGGGGTGTGTTTTCGGTAAAAATTCACATTGGAAGTTGCAACTTGCGACTTCCAATTTCTCTCAAAGTTGCTTTTATTTGAGAGAGATTTGAGTATATATGCTGATAAAAGCAACGTTAATAATTCATGTATTCAATCTAAAATTATTCTTTAATTTATTCTTTTTTTTAATGCGTACTATTCTTTTTTTGTTCTCTATTTTTCTTTTTTCGTCCTCTTATCAATTCGTTTATTGATATAAAAGCACAGATTATTATATAGAAAAATTGGAGTGAATAATTGAAATGAAATGAACATCCTCTAGGATAGACTTTCTGTTAGCATTACGTTCATTGAGCGAAATAGTAAAAAGTTCTGAAAAAAAGACTCTAATTGACGATATATATACATGACTCATGATTGAATTTGGTGAATGTTGAGAATTTTGAGCTGTTATGAGTGATACAATTGATTATCCAAAAAATCCATTCTTTTCTAGATTACCTAAAAGACTAAGTGATGTTGAAGTATGTAAAGCTGAAAATGCTCCCTACTTTTTAGGTGTTGCGTATAGATGAGGTACATTCTTATATGATTGGTCTACAGATCGTGTGATCTATTGATTCTGAGATGAAGAAATGAAACATAAGCTAATTACTTTTGGAAAGGATATTAAATGAGATACAGCTGAAATTATTACTCAAGAGTGACTTCAATGAGAAGATATACTAGGAACGATATCTTTAGATGTCGTTACATGAGAGTATTTCTTCAATGCCTCTGATACACAGTGTAGAAGACAAACCTCAACTTCTAATGGACTAGCTGAACCCGTAGGAAATCGACAATGTAGTGGTGAGTATTCTAGTGATGAGTTAGAGCAATATATCAAAAATACTCCATATCTTATTCGTATTGAAGAACTTATAGATCAAAAGATAAGAGATAAACAGATTTTAGGTAATATCGTTCCACAAGATGGGATAAAAATATGAAAGTTCTTTAGTAGTAATGAAAATCGTACAAAGGTGTCTGAAGATACTATCACTATAATCAAAAGTGAAACAGGAGAAGATAAACAATGATCTATAGAAGTATATGTACAACCAACTAACATAAGTAATATTCCAACATATAATCGTGATTACAGTAGCACCCCATATTGTAATGTGGCATGATACTTTTCTGATTCACTCATACGTTTTGATTATGGGTATATAAGTGCAAGGCATACCAATCAAGAAAACTGAATTATTTCATTTGATGAAACATTGTTCTGAACTCCACGTCCAGATCTTGATAGATATCTTCCTTACTATCTTCCATATAATCCATATGTACATGGTGAGATTGTCACCTTTATTCTTACGTGTGATTTAGAGTGAAGTACTTCAAGCCCTATAGGTGTACTCAATAAATGAACAAATATGAAATCTACCATAGTTGATTCGGTGACATATAGACTAGAAGTTGTTGAAGAGTAGACGGTTTTGAGTATATATAGTACTATGTCAAATGAACACAAAAAATGAAATCCTCTTGTGCTAACAGAAGAAAATGATCTTTTGAAAGTTTTGCCAAAAGTAAAATTTTTGAAGTGATTCATAGAAAAGAACTTTAAAGATGATTGATTGTTTAAAAGTGAGAATGATAGAATGATTGCTCTTTATGGTTGATGGGGTACGGGAAAAAGTAGTGTAATGAAGACATTACATCTGAGTAAAGAAAAATTTACATTAGAAGATAAGAAGAAATTAGAGATTCCGAAATGAAGAAGAATTTGATGATTTAAATGATGAAAAGAGACTAGATTCAAATATAATATAAAGACTGTTTTCTTTGAAGCTTGGAAATATGAAAAAGATCAAAATCTTGTATTATCATTATTTCAATACTTGTGGTACTGTTTGCCACCAGATATAAGAAATAAAAATGAACAATTTTGATGAGAATTATTGAATACAATTGCTTGATGATCTTCAATAGAAGTAGATTTTTGTTTCTTTAAGTATAATTATAATGCAAGAGATGCAAAAGAAGTAGAAGAATCCTATCTTAAAGAAATGTTACAGAATAAAGAATCATATTTTCGTGATTTTTCTGAATTAAGGGAGTGATTTTCACTGTTAGAAAGCTTGATAAATCCAAATGGAAACATAGTTATATTTATAGACGACCTTGATCGCTGTGAATCAGAAAATGTCGTTAATCTTCTTTCAGCGATTAAATTATTTTTCACTTATATGCCAAAGACAGTTTTTGTGGTCTGAGTAGATAAAAAAGCGATAACACTAGCTTTGAAGAGAAAATATAATG
>CALCME010000007.1 GCA_937965925.1 Candidatus Absconditabacterales bacterium
TTGGTCCTGTAAATATTGTGTTAGACTGGTAAAATATTTATCTCATATATAAAGACATGAGAAATGATCAAAATTTGAATGTATGAAAATTATGTTGATTGACTCTTAAAAACTTGGGATGAAAGAGTGATTGAGTCATTGCTAAAACAGTGATAGAATGTTTGAGATGCAATATAGAATTGATACTTGATAATCCGTGAACTTGAGTAAGTAGGCTCAAACGTGTAGATGACGCTAAAGATGATTTTAGTAGAACGATATGTGTCTGAAATATTGAGAAGAATTTAGAAGAAAAATAGTAATTCATTTAAAAAATATATAGTATATCGTATTTGAATTTAGACGTTTTGAGTACTCTTACGTTTAGACCAAATAGAAGTTCTTAATTGCACTTACGGCGATAGACTACGTAGTAAATTATGTCTAAATTCTATATTATAGTAAATAGATTATAAAATCAGACTATTTACTTCATACTTTGCATAAAATTACTATCAAAGAAATTAGAGCATATCAAGTTTTTGTCACAAGAGATGTGTAGTCTGAATTTAAAGTTAATGCACTATAGTTTACTATATTCATTTTTCTTGTTTTTAAATTCATATTCATATTCTAATGAATCTGAAAAAGTTATTAGATAATAAAAAAAACTCTCCGATTGGAGAGTTTTTCTTTGTAGGTCGAAGAGTGAATTACTCTTGTCCTTCTTCTTCTTGTCCTTCTTCTTCGTACTGTTCTTCTTCTTGGTCGTCATCTTGTTGTTGACTTGATGATCCTCCTCCAGCAGGTCTAACCTCCTGAGCAGCTGATCTACCGTCTCTACCTTGACCAAGGTTATACGTTACGTCGTCTCCTTCAGCTGGTTCGTAACCTTCTTCACATTGTGTAATGTGGAAGAATAGGTCTTCTCCACCATCTTCTGGTACGATGAAACCGAAACCTTTTTGGTCGTTGTAGAATTTAATTTGTCCTTGCATGTGCAGAATAATAATAATTTAAAATTTAGAAGTACTACTCTTTATACGATCAAGACAATACTACCTAAGCAATATAATCTCGACTGATTAATAATCTTCTTAACCTAGCTATAGTGAAGAATATCTAATATGCAAGAGTTTTTTTGTTTTTTATGAGTGCTTTTTTTACATCTTTCACTCCCAAGCTAGCTTTGGTAAGAGAAATATCTAGAATACGTATGATTTTAATACAAATGACGTGACAAATATGAAAAAAAGAGTGGCAGTGGTGTGAGGTGGTGCTGCATGAATGATTGTTTGTTCGACGCTTCTTGAAAAGACGTCTCGAAAATGAGAAATAATCTTGTTTGAGAAGAACAAATCGTTGTGAGCAAAGGTGGTAATTTCTTGATGATGACGTTGTAATCTTACGACCGGATACTTCAAAAAGAAAGAACTTAAAACCGCCTATACGAGAGGACGAGATTTTTTGGCTTTTGCTATGAGTCAATTTTGACCAAAACAGGTGAGAAAGTGGTTTGAGATGCAATGAGTGGCTTGTAAACAAGAAGACGATGGTCGTATTTTCCCCATCAGTAACGATGGGAAAGAAGTAGTTCGTATGTTTACCTCACTTTTTGATGATTCACGTCTTTCATTGCACTACAAAGAGCCAGTTACTTCGCTTACGTTTGATAAGAAGAGTGCACTGTATACGATTACAACCGCACTAGAAACCTATACAGTCGATCTGGTTGTCCTCACGACTGGAGGAAATGCGTACGCTCATACAGGATCTTCATGAGATGGATATGCTTTCGCTCGTGACCTGTGACATACCATCACTCCACTATGACCTTCGCTAAATAGTTTTATGACAAAAGAGACATGGAGCCATGCGTTAAGTTGACTGTCGTTTGAAGATGCAAGGATATCGTTTGATGATGAGGGTGAAAAGAAAACAGCAAACTGACCTCTATTACTGACTCATTTTTGAATATCGTGACCGTTGACCTTTATTGTAGCTTCTCTTTCTGCATTTCATGAAGTGAGTGATGTATCTCCACTACAGGTGTTTTTTTCTCCATTGGCAGATCTGTGAAGAGAGAAATGGAATCAGATTCTCTTGGATGCATGAAAAGACTCTCCAAAAAAATGACTTATCACTATTCTTAGTAGACGTCTCCCAAAACGCTTTTGTGAGGCATTGCTTGGTGAACTCTGATTAGAATCTCAGCAAATTTCAATCTTGAGAAAGGACGATCGTAAGAAAATTGCATCACGATTGTGAGATGGAATACCGCTTTCTCTGATCAAACGTCGTCCTGGAGATGAGTTTGTGACGGCTTGATGAGTGGATACTACTCACATACATCCAAAAACGGGAGAGTCTACGATCTGTCCGTGACTCTATTTTGCAGGAGAAATTTTGAACGTAGATGGTGTCACCTGATGATACAACCTTCAAGCGTGTTGGGCGATGGGGAGGTTAGTGGGGAGGGCTATACTATTTAAATGATCTCTTAGCTAGTTCTGAAAACATGAATGGAATAATATTGTTTTTTCCTTCAATACTAAATCATGGTGCTGAATTTGTTTCAATCATAAATCGTTTTTTCTTATTTGAACAGTAACAGAAATCAATGCTATAAATGTCATATGGTTGGGGGTGTAATTTTTTTATAATATGAGAAACTATTTCTTTAACGTCTTTTGGTAACTCTTGCTCAACGCTAATAAAAGTACTTTTTCCTCAGAGAAAATTGTTAGCTCTAAAATCATTATTTTGAGGTGTTCTAACTTCACAATAAACGATTTTATCTCATACCATTCAGCATCTAACATCATGAATTCAATCTGCTATTCATGGGTATCATCATGTTGCATTAATAAGTTCTTGAATAATAAAATCTGTTGACGATGAATCGTATTTTTCTTTTTCTGCAAGGAGTTTCTTTTGTGTTGTTTTTATTATTCAAACTCATCATTTTCAAGCACGTGGTTTAAGAACGACTTCTTTGTCAAAAGATTCTTGAAATTTCTTCTTTTCGAGGAAATCTTTAAGGAGTACTGTCCTTGGTTGAAACTCTTTGAGAAAGAGCGAGGTCGTGTACTTATCATTGGAGATGCGGGCTATACGCTCACTACATATGATTGGAATTCAAGAGAGTTGTTGATACATATAGTATGTTCATGAGAAACACATTGATCGAATTACATCTATATTAATCTGTTCTGATACTTCTATGAGTTCATGGGTTTCTTTTTCATATATGTAGTACTTGGAGAAGGTGTTCGTTCATATATTGTCATCTACAAAGAGATGAACTATGCGTATTCAGATACTATATGCGTACTCTATGAGATGGATATCTTTTTTTGAAATCACGGTAAGCATATTTTCAGTAAAGGTCTCTATTGAGATAGATCTAATGATACCAATTGTCATTAATGAGAATGGCTTAATAGTAAATGTGATAAGTGTTATGGGGATTTATGGTTTTTTCTATAATATTTCTTTAAGAAGATCTGGATCGTTATTTAGGTTAGAAAATGTCTTGGATTTGAATGTTCACTCTTTGGTGAGAAGAGACTTGGACATTTTATCAATTGCTATCGTACTTAACACGCTTTGTATGTATCCTTCAATGAGATCATCAATTCAAATTCATAGCTGATTGAAATCAATTCTATCCATAAGTATAAGACGAGAGGAGTCTGTTTTTGATACCCCATCTTCGATATATGAAAGGTTTGTTCCTAAGATATCTCGAGATGATTCTGTGTTATATATATCTTCAGGAAGTGGTGCTTTTGCTCTTCTAGCATTGAGGCTTAGTGGTGCAAATCCATTGATTCCATTTATAATACGCATTCTAACATCGACAACATAGGTGTTTCATTTCTTGTCTGGTAGTGTACCTACATGATACCATCTTCACGTACGTCAAAAAGAACTCCGATGAGCATTTCATAAGAGACTTTGTACAATAAATTTACTATACGTATGATTTTCTTCCATAAATGCTTTCAGCTCTTTTTCATTTGTGATCGTGTAGACTCATTGTCATGCATTTGAATATGGGTTTTTAACGACAGCTTTTCCACCCCATCTATCTACTCGATAAGGGATTTTTTCAAGTGAAACATCGCATACTGTTTCTGGATACATAATTTTTAATCATAAGTGCTGGATTCTTGCGTTGTATTTTTCATATGCTTTGGTGGCAACAAGTTTATTTCTTCCTCAAGCAAGACAGCTGATAATTGGGTTTATTAGTAGGGTGTTACAGCGAATTGGTATATATTTTCGCGGTTGTTGGGTCACATATCTAATTCATCATCTTACGCGTTGTCGTCATTTTCATGGGATATTTATCTCGATCCATTCATCTTTGATACGCATCACGTCCTTATGAGTTTTTGCAGAACAATAGACAAGATGTACTTCTTCATCTGCTAGCGTAGCTAATGCTGAAGCATGACCTGCATTTTCAATTTCATTTTTATCAAAAATAACCGCGAGTACTCAATCTTTTTTTGTGTATGATTTGTTTATCCTTGGAAGGACAACTTCTTCGATAAATTTTCCATATCATCAAAAGTCACTATTTTCAAATACCTTTGGCATTGATTTTTGTCCTGATGGACATGAATTATTCTCAATAACGAGCATTGTTCTTTTCCCACTTTCGTTGGTCACATACATAAGATCCGACCCAGCCAGCGTAAAGTGTTTGCATTGATATGAAAGAATATTTTTTAGATCTGTTGGATCTACATATGGATGTAAATGACAGTATCTTTTAATTATCCTCTCAGGTGAGAGTGTCATAAAGAACTTTACTATAGGGTGTATCTGTGCGTTTATTACTTGAGGATAGACATACTTCTGAAATTTGAATTGATCAGGTTGTATACAGGTATACGGATTTTTTACATCGATAATTGCCATATGATTAAGTATGATACGAAAATGATTTATAATAAATCGAACGTAAGGTACTGAAAATAATTATTTTTACAATATGAAGTAATTATATAAAACAAATAAAAAAAAATGTCAATAAAAATTAATGGTATATATCCAAAAACAGGAGAATCAATGATCTGTCCGTGACTCTATTTTGCATGAGAAATATTGAACGTAGATGGTGTCACCTGATGATATAATCTTCAAGCGTGTTGTGCGATGGGGAGGTTAGTGGGGAAGAGTGTTCCCCGTGAATTATGAAAAGAAATTAGTTTTTAATTTCCTGTAATAATTTCCTTTAAATTTCATCTAGCATTGAATACTCATTTTGCCTTATCTCAAACTTCAAAATTATTTAATTCTCCATCTGTTGATCTTAGGCATTTTGAAATTTCATTTTCATCTACTACGCAAAATTTAAATGATATTGTTGAATCTCAGTATTCGAGTCAATTATTCTTTGTTGGTAAATTTGGTAGGTTCTCTATTGATTCTGCTCATACAGTTTCTTTTCATACGTTTACTTTTTTAAATATAGTGAATTCATAAACAGCTCTTGTTTTCTCTACTTTGTATGAAATTCTTTTCCGATCATTTAGTTCTCATAAATTAGTTTCGATTAGCTTTTCTCATTTTTGTAGCTTGTGATCTATTGGTACTAATTTTGTTCATTGATCAATATATTTTTCTGATCTTGTTGTTTTATTGATGACTTGAGCGTCTTTGGTTGAAGTTGGAAATCAATCATAGGACTCTCTTGATTCTGTCTGTCGATGATAGGTATTTGCTGATTTTAATACGTTTTTTTCTGAGACAGTAACTTCTTTCTCTGAAAGATTAAAATTACGTTGGTAGATTTCATATGCTCCAGCTATTATTCATACAGCGACTAGTACACCCCGAAGTGATTTTTGATTTTCTTTGATTCCCTTTCACATTTTAGCTCCTACTTCTTTTATATTTTGTATTTTTTCTCGAAGTATCATTGTTGGTTTATGCATATAGGATGAGTTGATAAACTAAATAATACTTCTAGTTTAACT
>CALCME010000008.1 GCA_937965925.1 Candidatus Absconditabacterales bacterium
GGCACAATCTCACGTAGTGTTGTAAAAGAAAAGAGAGAAGAAAAGAGAGAAGAAAAGAAAGAAGAAAAGAAAGAAGAAAAGAGAGAAGAAAAGAAAGAAGAAAAGAAAGAAGAAAAGAAAGAAGAAGATATCCAGGAATCATCAACGCAAGAAGAAATCGTAACGAAAGAAGTAGCGGTTCCAGATGATTCATCTTCACCTAGCGTAGATCTAACCCCGTTTGATATATCTACTCTGAAAGAACAGTTGCTCCCTCTTCTTCAGAAGAAAATGGTGATTTCAACTATTGATAAGTATGGAGTCTTCACCTCACTTGAAGATACATCAGTTACTCTTGTAATTATACATCAGCAATTCTTCTCTATGATTAATAAACCAGAGATAATCGAAGATCTAACAAAAAAAATCTCCTCACTTGTGTGAAGAGATGTTGGTTTGAAATTAATGAAAATGACAAAAGAGGAGTTACTGCAGATGCAAATGTGAGGATAAAATTGAAGTCATGATGCACACTAATCTAATAAATTTCTCACTGACTTAATATACAGGTCTATTCTATTTGTGTTTCTTTCGAGCACATCTAGAGTAACTTCTTCAGGGACGGCTTCGATAAGTTCTATAGTATCTTCAGCTCTTTTGAATCATGCTACAGCAAATTTAAGTGCGTCAACGTTATTTATCAGTCTTGCTTTATTTAAAAGTGTACGCGTTTCTCTCTTTTGAGCTGATAGTTTTTCAATCAATTTTTTTCTATATTCTTGGTTTTCTGGAGTAGATTCGTCTCTTTCTTCTTGTTCTCATATTGTATTTCATGGTTCTACTTTGTTGCTCTTTGGAGTAGTTGGCTTAGTAATTACTTGATTGTTTGCTCAATCGTTATTTTTCTGTATATCTCAGTCTCACAATGAATTTGTATTATCAATAGCTTCAGATCATTCATCATCAAGTATCTTTCATAAATCATCAATAAGTTTCGCATCATCTGATCTTTCATTTTCTTCTCCTCCTCCTGTTTCTTTTGTTTTACTACCTTCCTCTTGTTTTGGCGGGACAGTTGTTCCTTCATCAATAATATCTAATACGGTTTTTTCTCATTGCTCTTTTTTACTAGAATCATTTATAATTGTTGGACCTGAAGTGTCTTCAATTTCACCTGATCATGTATTGGAGAACATAAGTCTATAGAAAAGAAATCATATTCACAAAAGGGTTAAAAGAGCTAACACTTTTACTCAAAGAAGTAGTTTTTCTCTATTTCTTGTTGCTCGTGAAGAATATTCATTTTCATCATCATCGTCATCATCTTCATATTCGTCTTCGTCATTTTCCTCATAATCAATGTCATATTTTTTATCGTCTTGGATTCACTGTTTTGAAGATATTGCTGATTCGTATGAATTATTTTTCTCTGTTTCGATATTCTCTGTCTTTTGTGAGAGATTCTTCTGTGATGTGTTTTCATCATCTACTCTTTGTTCCCCATCATCAAATCAGAGATCATCAAGATCTATTCATCATCCAGATGAATCAATAGTTACATGGGGTGTATCCTGTATTGAATCTCAGATTTTTGATAGATCATCTAAATCAATTCACGTAGGTTCTTTCTTTATTTCTCCTTTTCCTTCGCCTTCGCTCTTTCGATCTAGATTCGTATTATCCGTTTTTTTCTTGCTTTCGATTATTTTTTCTTCTTCTATCTCGTCATTACTAATATCTATATCTCATAGATCAATGAGTGAATCTTTTTCTAAAGATGATTCTGTTTTTCAAGTTTCATTGTTGGTGTTTTCTTTCTCTTTTATAGCTCACAATTCTTGTGTGTTTGAACCAGACTCAATTTTTGTTTCTTGTAAATCTATATCATCTAGATCAATCAGATTATTTGGAGATGACGTGGAGATATTTGAATCTGTATCAGAATAATCAGTCGCAGGTGTCGCTATTCATTGATCTTTAGTCTTTTTTTCAAATTCATCTGTACTACTTGTCGTCAAATCAGATAGATCTATTCACATTGATCACTCTTGTAAGTAATCAGTATTACTAGGTGATCATTGTGTTTTTCATACTGTGTCTATATTTTCTGAAAAATCTTTTGTACTCGTACTCCTTTCAGAATTACTTACCTTTTCGTCATTAATTTGAAGGTCAGAAAGATCTATTCAACTATCTTTTTCTTCTCTCGTTTCTTTCTCTAGGTTTCATTCTATTTCTCTATTTTCAGCAATGTTTTCCTTTATTTTTTCCCCTCTATGTTCCCCTATGTCTATCTTAGGTTCATCGATGAGAAGCTCATCGACATTGATATCTATATTTGGTTCATCTCCCGTTCAACTGGATAATCACTCGATATTTCAATCTTTCTCAGGAATCAGCTCAGGTTCATCGATAGAAAGTTCATCGATAGAAAGTTCATCAATATCGATCTCTAAACGTGGTTCATCTCCTATTCATGATGATAGTCACTCAGGATTTCAATCTTTCTGAGAAAGTAGTGCAGAGTCATCAATAGCAAGTTCATCACTATTGATTTCTAAAGGTGGTTGATCTCCTATTCATGATGATAGTCACTCAGGATTTCAATCTTTCTGAGAAAGAAGTGCAGAGTCATCAATAGAAAGCTCTTCAATATCGATTTCTAAAGGTGGTTCATCTCAGGTTCAATTTGAGAATCACTCGGAATTTGAACCTTTCTCAGGAAGTGTATCAGGCTTACTAGTAGTGAGTTCATCGATATCTCTATCTGATTGTTTCGTTTCAACTTTCTCATCAGGAATTTCATTTTTTATAGATTCTCAGCTTGATTCAGAACGTATATCACTATCCTCTAGATCTGATCCGCTTGATGTATCACCTTGAGTTTCTTTGGTGCTGTCTTCTTTTCTTATTGAACTTGTAGACTCAGAAGAAATTTTTTTCTCTCACTCATTATTCTTACTCGTTGTATCTGTATCTCCTTTCGTTTCTGTGACGATTAATTTATCTTTTTCATTCTTGATCTTTTCTGATTCTTCTTCTTTCTTTTTTCTTCTCTTCTTCTTTTTCTCATCATTCATTTTTTCTGTTGCTTCATTTGATCACTTCTTCTTTTTGGACGAGGTATGGGATGTTAACAAGATTGGATCTCAAAAATTAACTCCTCATCCTTTTCCTGTTCTAATCGCATCCATTTGTAGTTCAAGTTCGTCTGGAGATGCTATAACTCGAACGTCAATATGGGTTCATGATTTGTCAAGAAGAGTAGCATGTCTGTGAAAATCTACAATAACATTGTAGATTGCTATTCACTTCTTTTCGTATACTCAACCTCTAGCTCTCTTTTTGTCGTCATCCCAAAGATCTTCTGGTTGTTCTCACTTTAACCAAACAAGTTTGTGATCTCATTTTTTATGTGGAATAATTGCATAAATATTAGGGAGACTGCGTAGATCAGTTCAGTTTTTTGAAAGATATGTTTCATTCTTTGTGTCTGAATTTGTGGTTTTTCTTGATTGCGAAGTGTTTCTTCAAGAAGATCACTTCTTTGTATTCTTAATATACTCATCGATATCAGTAATTTCATTCAACATGTGAGATGAATCCTTTATGTTTACATTCGGTTTTGATACATTCTTAGACTTCTTAGAAGTTTTCTTATCTACCATTGTATGGAGTGCATTAAGGTAAAATTCCTAATGATAGTATACATATAATTTATTTATTTGTCAAATATTCAAAGAAAAGTAGATCGAAGATTGCTGTGAATTCTACTCAAAGAGTAAGAATTGAAAACGATACGTCTTTGAACGAAACAAATCCCAAGAATATAGTATACTGTTAATGCTTCATTGGTGTTTAAATCTAAGAAGAGAGCGTTCTTCATCTACTCGTTTTTTCAATTCTTCCTAGCTCAAACAAGAGTGGCTCTATGTCTGATTCAATAGATTTTGGGCTGATTCATAATTTACCGGAAAGAGTCATGAGTCCAATTGGATTTCCTTCTCTTTCTGTAAGTATCTCAAGATAACGTTGATGTAAAGGTCCAATTCATCATTTTTTAAGATGAGCTCGTTCCCAAAAATCTTCCCATAGATCAAGTGTAAAAACGAGATTTGTGTCTCTTTTGTAATATGAAGTAAGAAAATCTCTGAGTTGAATGCAGATCGAGGTTATGTTTCTTGGCACTCAAGACACATGCTCAACGATATTTAAGATCGTTTCTTCGTCACATATAATTTGTTGCAGAAGAATATACCTTTTTATAATTTCTTTTTTTTCTTCCCTACTATATGGTTCTAAATAAAATGAATACACAAATCTATTTTTTAGCGGGAGAGAGAGAGATTCAAGCTTTGTTGTTGCTCAGATTAGGGTAAATGGTTCAACAGGGAGTCTTATATGATGTCAGTCTGGGAGAATCATATCAATACATCGATCTTCCATCGCTGTATAAAGTACTTCTTCTACTGGAGCTCTAAGTCTGTGTATTTCATCAATAAACAAAACATCTCAAGATCTGAGTAAAGAGAGGATAGAAACTAGTTCTGATGGTCTTTGAATAGCATATCCAGTTATCACTTTAATCTCAGATGCAAGTTCGTTCGCTACAAGTGAGGCTAATGTTGTCTTTCAGAATCAACTAGGTCAAGAAAAAAGACAATGTCAAATTGGTTTCTTACGGATGCGTGAACTTTCAATAGCAGTTTTTAATGTCTTGACTATGAACTCCTGTCAAATAAAGTGATCAAACGAATCTGGTCTTGATCAATCTTTGATTTCCTTATTCATTATCGTTCTTGAGAATTAATTGATTAAAATACACTGAAATGTATTTACTGTCTTCAAAGAGGATTACAATCAAGCTTGCTTTGTCGTTTAATTGAATATAGTTTATCGCATTTGAATTTAGACGTTTTGAGTACTTTTACGTTTAGACCAAATAGAAGTTCTTAATTGCACTTACGGCGATAGACTACGTAGTAAATTATGTCTAAATTCTAAATTAATTTACTATAACAAAGAAAGTGGAACTTGTCCTAGAAATAATACGGCTTCGAACGAAACGAACCTTTGACATGTTTTCTTTATTTTCTTATCCATTTTCATTTAGCATATCTCATGATCAAGAAGTTGCTTCTTCAATTTCATTTTTCGTCTCTTCAACTTCAACGACTAGTTCTCATGTTTGTTTTGTCGTTATTATTGGGTCTTTTCATCATTTTGCTTCACTTACTAATTTTTTTTCTATTTTATAGAATGGTTGAGTATCAGAAAGAAGAAATTGGTAGTATCGATCTCAAAGTTCGATTGGTCTTATGTTTCAGTCTGTCATGACATCATTTATAAGATTGAATGTTGCTACTCAGACATACGAACCAGAGTTTTCAATCATACTTTCATCATCGACTAATTTATATACTTCTCAGTATCGTGTGTATGCATTTTCGAACTGTGATACAAGCGACTCTTTTTCTAATCTGAACGTAGAATCTTCTATTCTCACAAAAATATGTTCAAGGTCTCTATCCAAAAATAGTCATGAATCTACTACAACTATGTTTTTTCAGACACTATTAATTGCAATATCTATTCATTCGATGTCTCCATTTGATGCCATATCGATGAGATTGAACTTAACGTAGAATCTGTAAAGTAACAGAACCATTTCATATCTAGTGAGAGGTCTATTGAGTGAGTATATGTTTGATTCTTTTGTAAGTCATAATTTCTTTGCTTGTAAGTAGTAGTTAAGATATCGAGGATCAGTAGATTCATCTAGTAGTCTAGATTTGAACATTCTTACAATGACAGCTAGTGCTTCAGCCTTTGTTATTGATCATGTTGGCATATATCTTCCATCTGACGTCCCTCTAAATATTCACATCTTACAAGAATTCAGTATGTGAGGAACTAATGTACTATCAGCTCAATCAATATCACTAAATTCACAAGTCCTTGTTTCATCTTTAGTCTTATTCATTATTTTTGAAGCAAATTGTCAAACTATTTTTGCTGCTTGTTCTCTTGTGAGTATCTCATATGGTCTAAAATTTTCTACTGTTTTGTACTTAGTGAGTCCGTGCTCATGAGAAAAGCGCAAAGCCTCGATGAATTCAGGTCAAAATTCTACTTCGTTGTCTGTAAGGATTACTTGTACATCTGTGGATAATCAAAAGACTGACTGTAATCATGCAATTGAACTTGTAGTTGCAATAACTGATGCTAGTAAATAAGTAAGAAAGCGTGATATCATTGGTTGAGATGAGAAATATCTAAAAATTATCTCTAGCATACGTTCTTACTCAATAAAAGCAACTATATCTTGCTCTTGAACTGCAAAGTTAGCTTGCAAGACCTGAAATAATAGATACTATTATTAGGATGGATGATAAAAAAATGCAGGAACTTCTTCGTGTTGTTATTGATCACTATGTAGATAAAGGGGATCCGATTTGATCCAAGTTTTTGAATTCTCTTGATGATATTTCTTATGCTCCATCAACGCTAAGAAAATACTTAAATATTCTAGAGAAAGAATGACTCCTATATCAACCATATAATAGTTCATGAAGAGTCCCAACGGTTAAATGACTTTCCAATTATATGGACGATCTTCTTGATAAATCAAACAATGATGAATTTGATGAAGTTGAGTTTGATATTAAGTATGCTAGGAATGATCTTAGATGAGTCGTTGAAACATTATGAGACTATGTTGATGGTGCTGCTGTGTGATTCTTAAAGGAAGATGAGTACTTTTATCTTTGAATCAACAACTTACTCAATGAGTCTATTATTGGCGATGTAGAATCTACAAAATACCTCATCAAATTTATTGAATCTAGAGAACTTGTTCAAACTCTTGCAAAAAAAATGATAAAAAAATGACAAGTCTATTACACCATTTTAGAAAATGATGATAAACTGATTTCAATCTTATACGTAAAATTGGAAGTAAATTGATTTGATGCAATCATTTCAATCTTATGACCTTCAAGAGTTGATCATAAGAAAAATATTATGATTTTGAGAAAGGTTATTTGACTGTAATTACGACACGTTGATTCTTGATTCTACTTTACCTTATTTACATTATTGAATCTAGTTATTGAATTTAATTATTGATTGGGATAGTTCTCAAACTTTTGCATTAATAATGTTTATATGATTTATTCTCTACCTTGCATATGGATCGTAAGAAGATAGAACATCTGTCTGAATCAACTTCTGACGCAAATATGAGACTTTTTCTTAAGGATCTTCTTCATGAGATTGATAGTATGAATTCATCAGAATCATCAATCGATCAAAATGACTTATTTTCTGAGAAAGAACTCTTAGAATTAAAACAATCTCTTGAGAAGATGTATTCTCTTTCTATTGATGATGTGATACATCTTTTGGATACTACTATTGAATCTTCGAAAGAACCAATTGAATCTTCTAAAGAACAGATTTCGAAACTAAAAAAAGTACTTGAAAATCGAAAACAATCTAAAGAACTTCTCTTAAAGTGACATGCAAATCTTAGAAGAAAAGATGCATCTAACGACCTTATTGAAAAAGCTCAACATGTGTATCTTGATCTCCAAACTGTTTTTTCTCATCGAGGTCGTGTTTGAAGAGCACTTATATCATTTATTTGATACTTGTACACTAAAGCATGAATTCAAATACCTCCTTTTTTTGACAAGTAGATTTGTTTCCTTATTATAGATAATATGTATTCATAAAAGATCTCTTCGTTTCTTTCTTCTCTTAGCAGTATTCAAGTTAATGACCGAAATGTTTTTCCCTGCAATACCATCTTTCATTTTTCTCATTTGATGACCAAGAAAGTATATAGTGCATGATGAGTCGTGTACCACATAGATAAAAAAACAAATAAACCTCACTTCCTGTTGGTGAAGAGATTTGCCTTATCCAAAAAAATCGAACGAGTTGCACCTAAAGGTAAAATACAGCGTTGAGAAACTCAGGAACAAGCAGCACTAAGAGAAATTGAAGAAGAAGTTGGCCTCTCTAGATCATTGCTTCAACCGAGAAAGAAACTTAATACCGTCTTGCTACAATTGTTTGATAGTGATGGTAAAATCTGAGTTGATAAAGAGATTACCTACTTTTTGGTGGAGTACTCTTGAAATCAAGATGATGTTTCTGTTATAAGTGGAGAATGATACACATGAGTATATAGATGGGCTGATATTAAAACTGTCATAAATTTAGTTACTTATAGAGATATTAGAGAACTATATAGACAATGATATGAGGCACTTAAAGACCTAAACGTAAAAGATTCATTTATTAGGGATCTCTAGTTTTTTTGAGAAATCACTGATATTTCTTTTCACTTCTTTTTGTGTCTTTGACGCTAATTTTAATTTTTCACTTCTTTTCATCACTATGGAAACAATTTTTCATGGTCACTCGTTTATTGAGATATGTACTGATGAGATGTGTATTTTTATTGATCCTTTTGTAGAAGGAAATACTCATTGCGATATTACGGTAGAGCAATGTATTGAAAAAAAACCTACAGCAATAATAGTGACACATGGACATGATGATCATATTTGATCTACAGTGAAGATTGCAAAAGATACATGATGTCAGGTTATTACTTCGTATGAATTGGGGAGATATTTTCAAGAAATTCATGACTGTAAAAATGTGAGCTCACATGGTGTTTGATGATGAGTAGCGTATGAGTGATTTCATGTGAAGCTTTTTCAAGCATGGCATTGATGATGAGTTTCATCTTGTTCTGAATGATTCACTACAGTAGCTTGTGGTGTGATTGTAACGGTTTGAGATCGTGTTATTTACCATGCATGAGATACGTGACTGTTTGGTGATATGAAGATGTTGAATGAGCAGTATGATATTGATGTTGCATTTCTTCCAATTGGAGATAGGTACACAATGGGAGTAGAAGATGCTATTATTGCGACTGATCGAATTCGTCCAAAATATGCAGTCCCTATTCACTATAATACACGAGATCCAATTACAGCAGACGATATGACCTTTGCAAGAGAAGTTATGCTCGGTAATTATGCTGTGCCAAAAGTATTGAGACCAGGTCAGGGGATAGTTCTTTCGTAAACGATCTTAAGTGAAAGAAAGTATTGAAATATTTAGAGAAATTCTGTTTTGTTGACCAAGGATTAAAAAATATTTGGTGATACTATCGTGCTCGCGATATTGGGAATGTTCTGGAAAAGATCATCTTCCTATAACTCTGTGTATAGACTAAATATAAAGAGAAAAGCAAATTTGTCTATATGTTTTTTTGACAAAATCTTTTTCTATCAGTATCATTAGAGTGATAAGAACTTTATTCTCTGATTAGATATCGTGAAGAATTTATTATTCTGATATATAGATACGACATGGAAACTGATTCTCTCGAGCGGATCGATATTTTTGTTGTTGTTCTGATCTGTATTTGCACAAGTGTGTAGTATTGAACTTTCTGCATCTGATACGTTTGAACCGGACTCTGTATGGGTGTGACAATATGTCGATGCTAGAGAGACGACCCTAGTGGGTGATATAGATGGAGATAGTGTGGCAGAGGTGATTGCAGATGATTATAAAAACCCAGGTAAAATATATGTGCTTGATGGACAGACAGGGGCTACAGAACATGTAATTGATACAGGAAGAGATTTGACTCAAAATAATTCCTCTAATGGTATAGCGGATCTGGATGCAAATGGGTATGGTGAAATCTATTTTACAGATGAAGTAAGAAGACTAAATCGCCGAGATTTTGATGGAACAACCTGGTCTCAGACGTGGATCTCACCGTGATTGGTCTGATATACAAATCAACATGATAGATTTGCTCCACACTTTGCTGATTTTAATGCAGATGGAACACCAGAAATCTATATGTGAGGAGACATCTATCGTGCAAGCGATGGGGTAAGACTTTGAGCTGCAGCGAGTGCTTATTATCCTACTGACTTGTGATGATCCAATGCGATGGATATTTTACCAGATAATTATGTGTTTGTCGACGGACCTCGTGCAGGAACAACCTGTACAGATTGTGCAGGGCTAGAGTTAGCTATGGGAAGTCGTGTGTTTACGGTAGATATAACTGCGTGAACGATAACGCTTGCTACTGAAGACGGAACAGGATATGATGGAAGATGATGAGACGCAATAGCAGATATGGATAATGATGGAGATGTAGATATGGTATATGGAATGCCTATATGATGAGATGCTCATATTGTAGTGTGGGACTGACAAACATCTGAGATAATGATGATGATCGAAGTAAATGAAACAAGTGGCATTATATGAAGACCAAATATAGCAGATTTTGATGGAGATGGTTGTAATGAGGTATGAGTGGTGACGAGGGCAAGATACAGTGTCGTAGATGATGTATTTTCTGATGATGGATGATGTCCATGAGCAAATACAACTGCACCAAACCCTACGAGTTTATGAAATATTTTACGATTCATCAATAATAGTGATACGTCATGAGTGACGTGAAGTAGTGTGTTTGATTTTGATCTAGATGGCATAAATGAGGTGGTGTATAGGGATCAGTTAAATCTGTTTATTCTCGCTTGACCAGATGGCTCAGAGAAGTTTAAGACAGCATGTACGTCAGATACTCGTCGAGAGAATCCGGTAATAGCCGATGTGAATGCTGATGGGCAGACTGAGATTGTCGTGGCATGCGGTGCAGGAATTTCTGCCTTTAGAACATCGGATCCTGCGAATCAACCTCGAGCACCGTCTCGTCCCGTATGGAATCAACACGGATACAACATAACTAATGTGAATGACGACTTAACGATTCCTGCAGTTCCACCATATAATCCTAGTCGAGAATGATGAGTACATGATAGTTTTATGACTCAGTCATCTCCTATCGACACTGATTTCGTGCCACTCAGCGCTGATCTACCACTGTGACACATCTATGCTGCTGATGCAACGATAGATATACTCTCCGTAGATACATCACAGTGTGCCCTCTCCATGAGTGTAGAAATTGAAATAGGGAATAATTGAAATGAAGCACTCCCAGCTTCAACTCCTATACAGATTTATCCCGATGATCCGACCTCAGTAGCTGTTGGAAGCATTCGATCTGGAGTATTGTGAGTCGTTTTATGAACGTGACAGGTAGCAACGATGACGATTTCCCCCTTGTGATGTGATTCCCCATTATATGCAGTGATCAACGATGGAACGACTACAACCCCATATACACTTACTGACCCTACCTCTTTTCCAGGTACCGGAGCTTCAGCATCAGAATGTACGTATGAAAACAATATAGATAACATTTCATTTAGTTACTGTAGTGATGGGATCCTTGATGCTTGAGAAGAGTGTGATGATGGAAATGCGATAGTAAATGATGGATGTAGTGTGCAGTGTGAAATTGAATACTGTCGAGATGATGCACCATTACATGATACGAGCAAAAACTTTGTCATCACCGACCTGAGTCCAACACTCATAGCATGAACGAGTAGTCAGCCAAACAGTAAGGTGGCATTGTGTTTTGAAGATACAGCAGGGAGTAGAAATGTCTTTTAT
>CALCME010000009.1 GCA_937965925.1 Candidatus Absconditabacterales bacterium
GGGATAGTGCATGTGAAGAAGCAAATTTTCTAACCAAATTTGCGAGCAAAGTAGTCATGCTTGTAAGACGTGATGAGCTCAGAGCAAGTAAAGTAATGCAACAAAGAGTCAAAAAGAATGAAAAAATCGAGATTATGCGAAACACCGAGGGGAAAGAAATTCTCGGGGATGAGCAAGTCATGACATGAATGAGTATATATAATAATAAGACTGAAAAAACTTCTGAAATAGAAGCATGAGGACTGTTCTATGCAATCTGACACAAGCCAAATACGGCATTTCTTGATGGTCAAGTAGAAGTCGATGAAGCATGATATATCATCACGTACTGAAGACTATGCGAAGAGGTTGTGAGTTGAAAGACAGAACTTAGTGAGAAAAAATCAAAAAAACTGAAAGACGGGAAACATAGATTTCAAACATCTACATCAAAAACTGGAGTGTTTGCGTCATGAGATGTTCAAGATAAGATCTATCGTCAAGCAATTACCTCAGCAGGGACATGATGTATGGCTGCGATCGAAGCGGAACATTATTTAGCAAGTATCGAGTAAAAGACAAACTAACGTCTACAAAATTTGACATACAACAATTTAATATATATAATAGTACTGTTATGGTACTATTTTTTTATATACTGAAACAAAAATCATGAAAACAAAAGATATTCTTATCATACTTGCAGCAGCTGTTGCAGGATGAGCAATAATCGCCTCTCATACAAATTACTTAGATTCTGGTGATTCGTTTGGAACTCAGTCAGCAACTGAAGATCAGATAAAGTCGGTACAACCGAGACATGTTTTTCAAAAACAAGAGGATAAAGCACGAGAACCACAGATAAGGTCAAATAAACCTGAGAAATTTGATGGGTGGGAGTGAGTAAGAGAAGAAGATCTGTGAGAGGTTAATGACTTATTGAAAGAAGAGCAAAAGTCAGTAAACCCTGTCTATGTGTTCTCTAGACTCAATAAAGATAGACCACAAAGTGAAAGAACTGCAAGAAATGATGACACTATGGATAATGATACCATGTGAAGATCAGATGTAAGTACGATACGTGGGAAAGAAGCAAATGACAACAACTACATACAAAATGATGCTCAAAAGAACTGATCAACCTGATCTTCATGAGTTGCATGAACGAAAATAGTTCAACCGGCTTGAACACTTCTCGCAAGTCACCTTAAAGATCTTTGATCTCAGTCATTCTCTACGACAAGCACAAAAGATTTTCTAGAAGCAATGTACAAAAAACTTGAGACATATTCAACAACGAAACAGCAAAACATGCTCATAGTCATGCTAGAGAAAGTACTCTCGAGTAATTATGATAGACTTAAAAGTGCTTGAGTAAACGTAGACGAAGTGACCGTTAACATGATTGATGCACTATGAGTACTATGAGTTTCGGTAGATATGCAGGTAAAAAGAGATCAAAAAACTACGACGAGTTGAAATGGAGGAAAAGCATCTACATTCAAGATGGAAGTTATTGAATGATGAGTACGCTCAGGACAAGAATGAACGACAAGATCACCAACTCCAACACCAGCCACTACAAGAGAACCAGAAAAGCCTCAGGTTGAACAAGAAGCTAAACAAGAGGAGAAAAAAGAAGAAGTGAAGGAAGAGGTGAAAGAAGATGTTAAGACCGATTCTGATACAGAAACAGATTCAGACACGACCAATACGAGCAATACTGCATCGACGTCAAACCTCCCTTCAAACATTCAACAAGCAGAACAAGAGAAAGAGAATCTTTCTCAATGATCAGAATTGATATATGTTGCAACATGAAAGACAATCGAATGAGTAACGTTCACTGCATGAGCGACATGAACGGCAACAAACAAACTTATCTCGAGAAAATCTAATATCTATGCGGAGTTCAGTTGACTTCCAGATCTTCCAGCAAATCTATTTTATGAAGGTCGAGTGGTGAGAGAAAATCCATCTGATGTAATGTCTACATGAGAGCTTCAATTTTCAAATGGAAAACGAACAAATAGTTTTACCTCAAGATGAAACCTCAGTGATTATAGTCAATATGTACTTACCATCGAGAAAAAAGACGGAAATGATCAACCCGGTGAACATATCTTTGAAGGAAACTTCTAGTTTATAGAAGATCAAATTGAAAAAAGGCCGTATCATAATTGATAGGGCTTTTTTTTTGAATGAAGAGATACCATTACAAATGAGAACTACAGAATTTACGTCACCAGTCAAATAAACATAAAAACTAACGCAATTAGTCATAAAAGCAGAGCAACGACACCAAAAGGAACTTGTACATAGGTGAGAGTCGTATACATTTTATTTGTTTTCTCTTGCCAGGTCTCTTCTCATTTTTTCTTACGTCATTTCTTCTTCGCTCATGCAGGTTGTATCGAGAGGACATATTTTGTAATGAGTCAAAAACTCAAGACGAATCATAACACTAATTTTGTAACTAATGATGCTAATCATAAAAATCATCAAAAAATACTCACACTAAAGGTATTGAGTATATCAAAGATATGAATGAAGTCTCGAATTCACATAAGAAGAAGGATGATACCTAAGAATCACTGATAGGGAACGACCTTATCAAATTCTACTTTCATGTCTGGGGCTTTCTTTATAATAAGACCGTAAAGTGCTAGTACTCATCAGGTGATGAGAATAAATGCTGAGAGGAGATTTCGGAACATAGAAACGACAGAAGATAAATACTTCATATACTACAAACACACGATCAATTTTCAAGGTTATGCTAACTATATACTGTTTAGACTAAAATAGGTCAAATTAATTACTCGCAAGAAAACTCTTACTGAACCCCTAGCACAACCGCAACATCCAAGAGTTCTTCTCCTCTCATCACAGAAAACACAACTTCTTCACCAGGTGATTTGGTAAATAACTGATACAAGAATGACCTTTCTTGATCGATTGGAACTCCATTGATATGAGTGATGACATCTTTTGCTTGTAGAGAGCTTTCTCATGCTGGAGTTCATGGAACCACTTCTCATATATATATTCAAGAATCTACTGTCAGACCAAACTCGCGAGCAACTCAAGCATCTATATCAAAATAACGTACTCACACAAATGGTCTCACGATAGCATCGAACTGTTCTACTTCACGAATGGTTGCATAGATGAACTGCTGTGTGATGGGGATAGCAAATCAAATATTTTCTCCTAGTGCACTTACTGCAGTATTAATTCACACGACATTTCCATCGAGATTGAAGAGTGGTCATCCACTATTTCCTTCGCTAATCGATGCATCTGTCTGGAGAAGTCATGCATAGAGATTCTCATTGTCCATCGTGAGTTTTCTATTTTTTCCACTTATGATTCATAGGGTTACAGAATTTTGAAATTCAGCCAAAGCATTTCAAATAGCTAAGACGAACTGTCAGATCGTTACTTCATCTTCAAAGTCGAGAGCAGTTGCCACCTGTCTTCATTGAACTCATTCTTTGTCGATCTTCAGTAATGCAATATCCAGGGTAGGATCGAGTCGCACATTAGTTGCCTTTACAACAGATCCATCTGAAAATGCGACGACATAAGATGCATCTGTATCTTCTACAACATGCTTATTTGTAAGAATATATCAGTTTTTATGGACAAGTATACCACTTCATCATCACACTTGTTGTTCTACAAGCTCAATAGGATTACGACCATCATAGACCACAAAGTCCTTTGTAATCACAATACTGACCACACTTTCTTTTACCGTGTCTATCAAGGTCACAATATCATCTTCAAAAGAATCGAGTGTTGGAAGATCTAGTTTTTTTGGAAGTTCCTTTTCATCGAGACGATCTGCTTCTTCAGACAGTCATTCACCATCAAGAGTCTCTTGATGATAGTCCATAAGGAGATCCCATGAAAAATTTTCATGATATCGCCATGAGGTCGCAATAGCTGATCACATTCACAAGAGTATCATTAGAATATATTGCATTTGTAAATAGAAAATTCAAAATAAAACACTATAATAATCCGTCATACTGAACGAAGTGAAGTATCCAGAAACTAGAGAATCAAATCTTTTCGATTAATATTATCTCTCTCAATTAAATCAAGTTTTCTCTTTCTTTTCCATCATTTCAATCTCTTTTCATATTCAATAGCTTCTTTTATATTTTGAAACTTTTGATACCAAACCAAAATTTTACATCAATATTTTTTTGAGAATCATTCATATACTCATTTTCTATGTTCAGCAATTCTCTTTTCAAGATCAGATGTTACTCATACATATAATGTTCAATTTCTTTTGCTTGCTACAATATAGGCATATCACATCTTAGAACATATTACTAAAACATTTCCTGGTTCCTTCAGTCGTTCCTCCCTCAGGATGACACTAATCTACAAAGCTAAACCATGGAAAAAAACTATGAACGATATCATAATAAGCAGAAACAACCTTATCGAGAGCATATCATCTTTTGGTCATATTTGATGTCAGCATATTCTCATACTTAAACAGTTCATTTTGAAGAATCTTACCAATTTCTTGAAACTCTTGTGTCGTTGTATACTCTTGGTCTTCATTAAGCTCTCTAAACAGCCAGAAATTTTCTTGATTCAGAGCATAGAATCTTCTAAAAAACTCACCTCACTTCGTCGTTAGTTTCTTGATTTTATGTTCCATGTACTCACGAGATATTTCATTATATGCACGTTGTTGTTCTAGATCAAATCATTCAAAAAAAGAACCAAACATCGGATGGATTTGTAGATCTTGAAGGAACGGTATTTTTTTATTCTTCGTGTCCAGATTTGTAATAATTTGGAGGATCTGTTCTTTTTCAATTGCAGAGAATGACATAATAGCAGTAATAATATAAAGTAGTACGTGGACATTAGTAGTTGGTGATTAGTAATTGGTGGTTGGTGACTATTGACTAATCACTATTGACTAATCACTCATCTACATCTTCCTCACCTCATATATACTTATATACTTTCCACCAATATGTTAGAAAAAAAGCTTCTATAATTCCATTTACATACGCCATAAGAAAAATGAGAAACAAAATAACAATCACAACACTAGTAGAAAATCGATTTGAATCTGCAAGGTCCATACGACTTGCAAAATAAATTAATCAAAGAGGTATACCAACAACAATAAGAATATTTAGAAGGAACCTCACATAGAGAAACAAATTAATCATCATAAATTTAAAGGTAATCCCAAAATTCGACATAGTACGAGAAGCACTTTCTTTCATAGCATCAAAATATGAGTAATCTTCAAGGGTAATAAGCATCTTCGTGTATGGAAGTAATAACATTGCAAAAAAGATAAAGATCAGCCACATAATCATCAGTGTGATAGTAATTCAATTAAATATCTCCATCACATACATTCTTGAAAGTGCAATTCCCCACGTCACAATATTGAATAAAGAGGTAGTAGCATTGAACTCAAACATAGGAAAAAATTTACTGACTCATGAACCAAACGAAATGGTTCCACTTTTGTGTTCACTATCTATATAAGAGACCATAGCTGCATCTCAGATTGGAGGCAAAAGAGAAAACCCAATAAGGAGAACGATTCAGATAATAATATAAATGACGATAAATTCTGAGGAAGGGGCAAGTATCTCAACAAAATCTTCGACAAGATTAGAAATAGGTCAACTCCCTGAACTCATTCAAGAAAGAATATATAAGATATATAAGAGAAAAAGCAAAGAATGAATAAACGTCGTAAGGGTTGCAAGCCTTACGAGTTTGGTATCGTCAGAAATAGAGAGAATAGATTCTCTAAGGATCTTTTTTCTAATAGAAGCTATGAGATCAAAAATTTAGTGTTCAAAAAATGAGGAAAACTCATGAGGAAGTGGAGCAGTATATGATGTATATGTATCAGAAAATGTATCAAAAAATCAATACGTCGACGCATGTAACAGCTGTCTTGTACATTGACATTTCTTCGTCGCCTTGCGATTGATTGGAGGGATTCAATACGTGAGATCTCAGAGTACTGGATATCATATATGTGCAGCATGAACCCTAATCTGGTGCATCCTTCCTGTTCACAATTTAACTCTACACATCGTTATAGGTCAGAGTATGTTGTGATCTATCACTTTCTTGATATAAAACGTCGTATGTGATTCCTTTCATTTTTCTTGATTGACAAATGTTTGTGATCTTCAAGAGGAACGATTGTATCAAACAAACAGAGGAGCGTTGACAACTATTCAATTTTTGTCCTTCTCTGTCATACTGAACGCAGTGAAGTATCCAGAAGAACGTTTTCATTTATTCTCATGTATTCTGGATCCTTCGTTTCACTCAGGATGACCTTTTGTTTGTCAGACTTTCTCACTTACTCATTTTCTCGCTTGTTTGTGTGATCACTTTCTCAGATCTCCTACCAGAATCGTTGTATATCGTTTTTCTACTTCTCTCTCTCTGATTATTTTGTTCATATACTGGAGCGCTTCATAGGTCTTAGCTGATATTACGACTCACGACGTATCTTTGTCTAGTCTATAACACATAGACGGGGTATAGGTCTCCGTAGCATTTCGCTGATCGGTCTGTTTTAAGTATGAGACCATATAGTCATGCATCGTGAGGTCAGTTGTATGTTTATCTCACGGATGGATTAGAAGGTGAGGAGGTTTATCTCGAATGAGAAGATGTTCCGTTTCTGCGACGATAAAGTTCTTAAGATAGTCTAACGAGACTTCAGCTATTTTTTGTGATTTTTTTCTTTGATATTTTTCAGCATTATTTTTTGTTAGAACAGCCTCATCCCATGCAATGATATCTCACTCTTGGAGTCTATAATTTTGTTTCTTCTTGGTCTTATTCACCTTTATACTTCATTTTCTGATCCATGAAAAAATATCCCCGAGAGTAATCTCAGGAGTATGTTTGAAGTATTTTCTTAGGAATCTATCATATCTTTGGTTTGATGATGTTTCATCAATTGTGATTTCTTTCATAGTATAAACTTGACATATTCATTAAAATAGTATATAATTTATGTAGATACTATACTTTTATCTACTATACACAAAAGAAATGAAAACAAAACTGATTAACTCACCACTTAAACTTATTATAATGGGATGTATGTCACTAGGACTCATCTGAGGTTGATATATGAATGGATATGAACCAGCAAAGGAGTATGACTGTCCTGTCCGCCTGGTAGGAGAGCAGTTTGTATGAGACACGTGTAGTGATGGAAATAGGTCAACCATTCAAGACACCGTGCAACCGAATTGCAACTGTCTTTGAGTTTCTTCAACATGTGGAAATGGCATCTGTGAAGAGCAGTCTAATGAAAATACTGAGAGTTGTAAAAGTGACTGTGGTTTTGGTGTCCAGAGTACCATTGAAGATGTTGTATCAATCACAATTAATGAGATAGAAGGGGGGACAGAATGACAATACTGAGAGCGTATTCGAGAATGAACCCTGAGTAGTGACTCAACAGTACAGGTATCAAACATCCTTATGAAATGGAATCTTGGAGGAACAATAACTGGCGAGATACCTTTATGAGATGTAATCAACAATGTTGTTTTTAGTGATCCAACGACGTGAACTATTTTTCCTCACTCCACAGATCAGTTTGATATACAAGGACAATGAGCACATTTTAACTCGTTTTCTTTTTCTTGATCTCAACAAGTAGCAATAGATATCGTCATTCCTGAGTTTGCCAAAGAACTCCATGAATGATCTCCGATATCACTATCTATACAGACAATAAAATGATCAAGTGATGCATGAGAA
>CALCME010000010.1 GCA_937965925.1 Candidatus Absconditabacterales bacterium
TTAGCAAGCATTTCTGAGAGTTTTGCAACTTCAATACTATGTTGTCGTAAGTTTTGACCATAACTATATCTTAGATAGAATCTTCAGACCATTTCAACGATCTCAGGCTTCATCATTGGGATGTTTAGAATAGCCAGAGCCTCTTTTCATTTCTTCATGAAACGCTCAGACATTCACTTGAGGACTTCATCATACATCTTTTGTATGTAGACAGGATTGATTCTTCCGTCCTTGATAAGTTTTTTCATTGTTTCCCCTGCGATGAACCTTTTTTCAGTATCGTAGGTAGAAAGTTTTATCGTAAGTGGTGTATCATCAATGGTTACTTCTACACCTGTTACCTTTTCGAATGCAGTGATATTTCTTCCTTCTCTCCCAATAATCTTCCCCTTCATATCTTCTGTAGGAAGATCTATATTGCTCACGACAAACTCATTGATTCACTCTTGAGCAACTCTCGGCATTACTTTTGCAATAATTTTTCATGCTTCTTCTTTCGCTTCTTCTTCTTTAATTGTTTTTCGTTTGTTTATAAATCTTTTAATTTCGTCTTTGTTCGTTTGTTCTATTTGATCAAACAACTGTTTCTTTGCATCTGCAGGTGAGAGTCCTGAAAGGTCTGAGAGAATCGTTTCTTGTTTTGCGAACATTTCATCTAGATCTTTCTTTTTTGTTGCTAGTTCTTCTTTCTTTTCGTCGAGTTTCTCTATTCTTTGGTCGAGTTTTTCTTCTTTCTGGGTAAGTTTCGTTTCTAACTGATCTATCTTTTTTTGTTGATGCTCAGCATCTTTTTCAGCTTTTGAGACGATTACATCAGCTTTTTTTGTGATTTCTTGTGCTTTTGATTCTGCTTTTTGTACGATTCCTTCAGCTTTCTTAGTAATCTCTTCAGCTTTAATTTCAGCTTTTGATGTTATCACTTCAGCTTGTTTTTGTAGTCTTTCTACTTCAGCTTTTGCTAGATGTTTGTCTTCTTTAATATTCTTTTCAATCATCCATTTTCATCAAAATCATCATACAAGAAATGCTACAATAAGCATTCAAATATCAATTCATGTCATTGTTTTTATGTTTTATAGATCTAAAAGGAGGGGAGTAAGAGTTCTTTATTTGTTGCTCTTTATATATCAGATATACAAAAAACGTCGGTCTCTTTTGGATTGAATAGTAATGCATCATCTGAGCTCTCTTTTTTTCGTTTATGTTTTCTTCATATTCTTTTTGATAAATGCTTTTTTGATAGATGAGAGAGTGATGATACTCGTGTAGTATTGCGTGAAAATCAATGATTGAATTTTTATGCTCATTCAATATGAGAGTATTATTACACGCTATATATTGTACTATACCTACTATTCTAAACCTTTTTATGGATAGTGATGTGATAGGTGATTGCAATGGGTGGAATTCGATTTTTGTGAGCGGGATATTTTTTGACAAAATTGAAGATTTCCAATATACTTATATTTCAATATAGATGATATAATCCAACGAAATGGAAAAGTGATTTCGATAAAAATATCAAAATCTCACAGAGAAATAACGTAAAACGCTAGAATCAATGGATCTTTTCACTGAATACCAAAAAGAAGAAAAGTAATCTCTCCGTTCATATTCTAAATCTTTGCTCTTTACTTTGGGGTATTAGTCTCTTATTTTTTCTATCTACTTATTGAAAAAGTGGAATTATTGGTACTATACTCACTAATAATGCTGTATTTTTGTCCGTTACGCATAATCATCTAATTACACAAAAAATTGCATATCACAGAATTATTCTTATAAATAACTCATTATTGAAAATTTATTTTTATATTTGAGTCGTTTATGAAAATGAATACCCTCATTTCACAAAATACACATCGAAAAAACACCTCATGGAGATACTCACGCCCCTGACGAAAAGAAAGAGATCACCTAGATATTCTCAAAGAGGCTCTCAGAAAACCATTTATTACCATCATTTCGTGACTTAGGAGAGTTGGGAAGACCACACTCATGATGCAGATGATAGACCATCTGCTGGATGCAAAAGTAGATCCACAGCATATTCTTTTTACCAGCTTCACTAGATCAGACCAGAGAGATCTCTCAGATCTGCTCAATCGATATCTCGATGACAGAACTGCACAAGCATATATGGAGCACGGCACCGATATATATATCTTTCTCGACGAGCTCCAATACATAGACAATCGACAAGACATCATCAAGCAATGGTATGACTTTTATCCAAACATTCATTTTGTTCTCACCTGAAGTGCAAGCCTTTGGATCAACAATGATAGAGAGTCACTCTTGTGAAGATACAAAGAGTATCGCATTTCAGGACTCTCGTACGAAGAGTATATCCGCTTTACTCAATGAGTATCACTTCCACCACTCGATCTTCTTGCGTCAGGAGAAAGTATGCGTAAAACTCTTGCTCATAGGATGCTCTATACTGCACACTTCGAGACGTACCTCTCCTGAGGAGAGTTCCCTTGACTGGTAGATCAACCTGCTGAATACATATATGAGTTTGTCACAACTTCTATTCTCGAAGTCATCTTCGAGAAAGACATATTCTTATTTGATCAAAAGCTCAACGCTCAGCTTGCTTTGTCATTGTACAAGATACTCTTGAACACGACATGATGATTCGTCTCTAAGACTAAAGTTGCTACACATATGTGAGTGAGCACCTACCTTCTCGACAAATATCTTGCTGTCTTGAAAAAAACTTACCTGATTCACCTTGTTCCAAACTTTTTACAAAGCATTGTCTCACAACAAAAATCGTACAAAAAATTCTTCTCTGAACTTACGAGCTTGATCGTGATTTGATTGTGATTTGACCATATCAATTCGATACCCTTTCATGATACCAAAGGACATCTCATCGAAAACTATGTATATACAATGCTTCGTAGATCATACCCTCATATCTACTACTATAATAAAGCATGAAACGAAGTTGATTTCGTCGTCCAGACTTGATGAATACTCCTGCCTATAGAAGTCAAAGCATGAAAAAAAGTGACAAAAAAGCAAATGCTTCCCGTCGTCACCTTTGCAAAAAAACACAATCTGTTACGTGGATATGTCTTGTATAGGTGACCATATATGACTCACTATATGGATGATATAGAAGTAATCTGTCTCCCTATCGTATAGAATTATGTTTCTTTTTGGGCTATTTGACAATATCTGGAATCTATAAATTCTACCAACTCATCTATCGAGAGTGAGTCAACAAGAAAATCCCCTAATTCATTGAAATAGGGGGGGATCTGTGTATCTTAGTTGTATTTTGTAATTAATCCGTCAACTTATATGCCAAAAATGCCAGACCAAGAGCCTATTCAATCTCCAGAGGAGAAGGAAACAAATTTCGATAATGAGCAACTGATGATGAGAACGGTCGAGGAAGAGATGATGCAGTCGTATATCGACTATGCAATGTCTGTGATTGTGTGACGTGCTCTTCCAGATGTTCGTGATGGACTCAAGCCGGTAATTAGACGTATCTTGGTGACGATGAATGATATGTGACTTACTGCTGGATCTAAGTACAAGAAATCTATGTGAGTGGTAGGTCAGGCACTAAGAGATTACCATCCGCATGGTGATACATCAGTATATGATGCAATGGTGAGACTAGCACAGCCGTTTTCTATGAGATATCCTCTAGTAGATGGACAGGGTAACTTCTGATCTATAGATGGGGATGGAGCTGCTGCAGCGAGGTATACAGAGGCTCGTATGACCAAAATCGCGCAGGAGATGCTTGATGATATCAAGATGGATACGGTAGATCGACGTCCAAACTACGATCAGTCACGTGAAGAACCAATCTCTCTTCCTACAAAATTTCCTGCACATCTATGTAACGGAACGATGTGAATTGCCGTTGGTATGGCTACAAATATGCCTCCTCACAATCTTACTGAGGTAATAAATGCATGTCTAGAGTATATCGACGACCTAGAAGTAACCGTAGAAGAAATTATGCAACATATCAAAGGACCTGACTTTCCGACGGGGTGAATTATTTTTGATACGCCGAATATTAATGAAGTATACGCAAAATGAAGGTGAGGTATTACGATGCGTGGGCGTGTTCATTATGAAGAGAACAAGAAGAAGCAAGACGTGATTGTGATTACAGAGATGCCATATCAGGTAAATAAAGCTAATTTAGTCGCAAAAATAGGGGAACTCGTGAACGAGAAGAAGATTGACGGGATTGTTGATATCACGGATGAGTCAAGTAAATCTATCATTAGAGTGACTATTACGCTTAGGAAGTGAGTAGAGAAGTCACATGTCCTCTTGAGATTATATAAATACACCGACTTACAAACGAACTTTAATGTAAATAACGTAGCACTAGTTGAGAAATGACGTCAACCGAGAAACTTGAATATTAGAGATTTGATTGTTGAATTTGTAGATTACAGGAGAATTATTGTGATGAAAAGATCTCAGTATCAGCTTGATAAAGCTGAGAGTAGATTACATATCTTACTGTGATTGAAAAAGGCGACTGATATTTTGGATGAGGTAATCGATACGATTAGAGCTTCTCAAACGAGAGATGAAGCGAAACAATCACTGATGAGTAAGTTTGAGTTTTCTGATGAGCAGGCTGAGTATATCTTGATGCTGAGATTGCAGACTCTTGTAGGATTGGAGCTTCAGAAGATTTTGGATGAAATAGGAGACAAGCAAGCCACCATTGAATACCTGAAAGGACTTATCAATGATCCTAAAAAACTTGATGGTGTCGTAACTGACGAGCTTCTGTATATGAAAGATACATATGGTGATGAAAGAAGAACTGAGGTGAGTAATGACGTAGATAGTATCTATTCGTTGAACAATGACATGAAGAGGTTAAAGAAGTTAGATGGATTGATCCAAGAGGATGTTCTTGTCTGGATCTGATCTGATTATCGTATGAAAGTCTTGTACCAGAGTAGAGTGATGTCTCTTCCAGATGATACATGGACTTTTGCTAAGACGCATAATCAAGAAAAAGTAGTGGTAATTACAGACACAGGTGAACTTGTGGTAGAAAGACTGAAAGATCTTGGGAAGTTCACGACACAGAGTGAACCGATGGATCCTGCGAAGCACTACAAACTCAAAGGAAATCTTGTTTTCTCTGAAACGACAGCTCAAGACTTCGACCATCTCGTAATCTTGTCCAATAAAAATAATGTAAAGAAAGTATCGAAAGAACTGCTATTTAAGCTCAAAAAATTCCCTACGACATGTATGGGTCTTGAAGATGGAGAGACAGTTATTAAAGTGCTTCCGGTAAAAGAAGACGACAAAATATGAGCAATCTCAGAAGAAGGATCGATCTTGCTCTACCCATCTTCTCAGATACGTGCAATGTGAAAGACAGCAAACGGAGTAAAGGCGATAGACTTAGAGGATACAGATAGAGTAGCTGATGTATTTATCTTCCGTGATGAACCATTCATCTTTATGCATTCTGATCAGCAAGGTAAGATGGTAGCTGTAGAAGATATCTACGACCAAAAAAGATGAAAGATGAAGAGATGACAGAAGTGAAGACTCGCTGCAGCACTTGTCATGGGGCAGAAACTTAGAGGAGCAATTGCCATCGAAGAGTGATGAGTACAGATCCAGTTAGAATCAGGAAGAGTCGACCTGTTTGATAGTGAAAAGATGGCTCTCAAGATGCCTGATGACGGTCTCGCGAAGATTACAAATGGAAAAATCGTGAAGATGCGAAGAAACTATGAAGACAAAGAAGCAAGAAATGACTGAGATATCGAACTTGATAATACGGATAAGAAATATAAGGACAGAGGAAAAAAGAAAGACGACTAGGAACAGTTGTTAACTCGTTCTAGAAAAAAAAAACGTCATGTGTGAGCATGGCGTTTTTTAAAAAAAGAGTAGTTTTTACCAGATATATTGTAAATCCAAAAATAGGTTTAATAGAAAATTAGATCTTAATGCTATGATTCTTTTATGAATCTCTTTCGATTCCCATTTCTTGTAAGGCATCACTATAATTATAGCTATACCAATTTTCAGACTTTTCTCATGTCAGTTCATCTCTTTTTCATTTCATGTTTTTTCTTATCTCTTTTTTTGTTACATCTTTTTCTGATGTGAAATTTTGAATATATCTTGCTTTTTGTTTTCCTCAAATGATTTTTACAATTGGGTATTTATTGTAATCTTTCGGTATAGTTGCTTTTCAGTATTTTCAAATGGTAACGGTTGCCTCAGCTGGAAATTTCTCAGTTGGATCTGTTATGTATCCATAGAAAGTAGAAAGAGTTGTTATATCGCTAGTGATGTTTTCTCTTATTTCATGGAGATTTTGTAGCTGTCATTCGATTTTTTCTATACGTTCTTTTTTTCACTTTGATGGTTTATCATCTTCTTTTAGCGATTTTAGCTTATCTGATTTTTTTTGGATAAATGTATCTGTTAACGGGAGATCTTGCTGTAATTTAGTAAGAAGTGAATGGATATTGTTACTTATATCTTTTGGTGATTCTCATGCCTTGTCTGAATTATTATCAGCATATTCTTGAATCTTTTGTTTAAACTTTTTTTCTGTTTTCTTTGCTCTATTTCTGTTTTTCATGCTTTGAGTTTTAAATAGTTTTCTTTGATGTTTCTCTGTTCATTTCAATCAGACGGTTCTCGTTCAGTTACTATCTGGTTGATCTGTATCTGTTTCTCATATGTAGGTATCTACCTTGTTTTGATCTCATTTCTTTCCAATTTTTAACATAGAACCAAACTCATCTATATCAATTAATGTAAGTGGTTTCATTTGATTACATAATCAAATTGATTTATCTCTTGATAATGTTTTTTTCGTAATTGGGCTTGAGATGATACTAATAAATTTTTTCATGGCAGCCTTTTGGTCTAAAGTTACTTCACTATCACTG
>CALCME010000011.1 GCA_937965925.1 Candidatus Absconditabacterales bacterium
CTGATGAATCTGAATGTCAGCAGTTGCAAGAGTATTAGTAGAGCTTTGATTTTCTAATCTGATTGGAATAGATAGTTCTTCATCCGAAATCACAGAATCTCTTCGCACACTCTGAATTAACATTGTTCCTCATGGAAAGACAGTTATGTCACCAGACGATTTTGTTGTATACTCAGCAGCAGCAAACAACTGTATTGAACTTCAAGATTATGCACCCTTCTTTGATCAATATCCAAAAAAAGGATCTGTCCCTCTTACCTACTTCCAGTTTTTATGAGAAATATCAAAATATTTTTCTACGATTGCGATCGCTTGAACACATGGGAAAAGTACAACTTCATGATTAACTGCACAAACACTCTCTCGTCATCATCAAGATTTTTGATTGTCTATTGTATGAGCTGGAATAGCTGACTGGGAATGAAACAATATGGTCATCAATCAAGAACATAAAACCGATATACGTGATATTCTGCACCATATTATCAGTCCAAAATGACCATGAGTTGAACATCTTCACAAGAAATACTTATTTGTCGTAGAGGCATGTGAATACAACAAACAGTTTCTTTCGCTTGATGTTGATTATGCTTGAATCACGAACATTGAGCTGGATCATGTTGATGTCTACTGAAATATAGAAACATACTTTGAGACATTTTTACTCTTTACCAGCAAGGTTCACAAAAAAATATTCTTCCTCGAATGACTGTATTGAACTGAAGAACTACTCCTTCAAGATAATACAGGTTGCTCACTTATACAAAAAGAAACATTTGAGTTTGATCATCTCCTATGATCACACAATCATCTCAATGCAAGTCTTGCTCTTGGGATTTGTGAACATATGTGTGCACGTCCTTCGGAATGATTAGTAACACAAAAAGATACAATTAAACAGTCACTCAATGAATTTTGAGGACTTCGAAGAAGGGGAGAAACCTTGTGAAGAAATACTCACTGAGTGCAAATCATAACTGATTATGGACATCACCCGACTGAACTAGCAAGTACACTCGAAGCACTTGAGGAACTTACTGAAAGAGAGCACATCACCTGCATCTTTCAACCTCATCAAGCAAGAAGAATTACAGAGTTTCGAGATGAGTTTATTTGAGTATGTAAATCCGTTCAAGATCCTTTGATATTCAATTTATACACTGCAAGAGAGCAGATAGAAGACCTTCCAGACTATACCGTGAACAGTAGTTCTTTAAAACAAGTAGTAGATTCTTTATCCTCTTTTGATGAACTCTGAACTCTTTTCGCAAAAGAATCAGAAGGGACATATACAACAGATATTCAAGAAATATTCAAAAAAATCACGTCTGTTACAACGTGAGTAATTATCATTTTTACTGCAGGAAATTTAGATTGGGAAGTGAGAAAATGGATTGAATCTTAGAAACTGATTCAACATAGTAAACAATTCATGAAAACATATTGTCATTACGAGACGAACGATAGATAGTCGTGGTAATCTCGTGAAAATACACCCCGACGTGATTGCCTCGTCTTTCTTCATTCCATTTCGAACTCCTCTCGACCTCTTCTCAATGACAGATTCCTCATTAAGGATCATCAAGGAATACTCTATAAGATTTCCTTCAGTTCTTCAAAAAACTTCTCCAGATCACTCATCTCATTATATGCCCATAATGAGATCCTACATGACTGTCAAATGTTACCGGTTTTAGTCGAAGCTCAACTCTCTCATGAGATACCTTCATGGAAGATATGAGCACATTGTGCCCCACACCTTATACAGATATCTTTAGTAGCAAATGTTTGACCAAACGATCAGAGAGAAAGTCATCATATTTCTTTGGTTACAAATGAGAAAAGCCCAATTCTGTTTGATTCATCTTTACTTCACAGAAGGTATATCTTTCATTGTTTTTCTAGTTCTCAGAATTCTTTAAGACAGTAACTGATAAGTGGTCATTCAATCTCCTCGAGTTTACTATATGCAGCATCAATAGATCAACTACCAACTCATTCGAGATACTCAAGTGCACCCAATAAACTTACCGCTCAGACAAGATTTGGCGTCCCTGGTTCAAATGTATCTGGTGATCACAAATAGGTAGAAGACTCTCTTGTTACCTTTTCTATTGCTCCTCATCCTACTCTCCCAGGTGTCAATGATTTCAAAAGTTCTTTCTTTCATCGCAAGACTCCTATTCATGTATGAGCTCACAGTTTGTGTCAGGTAAAGAAACAGACATCAACACCGAGCTTCTTTACGTCTACTCTCTTGTGTACAATTGCCTGTGATGCATCTACAACTATATATGGAAATGAGACTTCAGATTTCAGACTTCAGACTTCAGACTCAGAAGAAGGTATCTTCTTATGCTTTATTTTAACATGTTTATGATCCACAAGTTTCTTAATTTCGTCTAGCCATAGCATTCCTGTCACATTACTACATAACGTGAGAGCTACGATTTTTGTTTTTTCATGTATCATTTTTTTACAACGCTCAACGTCTAGTTTCCCATCATCTCAGATATCTATTCGTTCTAATATAGCTCACGTTTGTTCTGCAAGCATTTGTCGAGGAAGAAGATTTGCATGATGTTCTAGGGTGCTGAGTAGGATGACATCTCATTCTTTGATTGTGTTTGATCTAATGAGTGACCATACGAGAACATTCACGCTATCAGTACTATTTGAGGTAAAAATCACTTCATCATCTTCTGCATTGATGAACTGAGCTACTTTTTTTCTTGCTTGCCAGTAGAGTTCCTCAGATCTCTCAGAAAGACTATACCAACCTCTATGAATATTAGCATAATCCTTACTCAAAAAATCACTCACACGATCAATTACATGTTGTGGTTTCTGTAAGGTAGCTGCACTATCTAGATAGATCAGTCAGGGATTATTATGGAAGATGGGGAATTCTTTTTTTATATCAGAATACATGATAAGTTACTATATATATGAAACGTATTAAGAAGTATACTTCCTCCATAGAAATCAAACCACTCCAAACATATCTAAGAACTTTCTCAGATTTTTCTTAGGATTGGTCGCAATCCTCCAGAATGTCTCGAGTACTCTTGCTTGTATCATTCGCTCTGGAGCACGTTTTTCGGCTCAGATCGCAAATTCAAATGTTCATCATTGGTTCATCACAAGACAGTTGTGTTGTTTGATCTGCTCGACATGTTCTATCGACCAAATTTCTTGTAATGGTGATCATCTTCACACTAACATCAGGCGAACAACTCATTCTTCTTTTTTTGGAATACTATTCCAATCAAAATCTTTATATCAGTGCTGAGCATAGATTACGGGAAAGTACGATTCATAATGATCTTCCACCAGTTCAATATGCTCTTCTTTCGTCCCA
>CALCME010000012.1 GCA_937965925.1 Candidatus Absconditabacterales bacterium
CTGAATCTCAGCTATAAATGGTATTATATATATGTTGTTTCAGTGACAGAAAGAATGACTGATCTGAATAAGAAAGATTCTTTTATGAATATTAGTATGAAATACTCTTGTTATCTTACTTTCTGCCGCAATGCGTGTCATCTTGTACATATGATCATATTGAATGACAAGGCTAAGAATCTGGGTAGTGAGTTGAATCATTCTTATCTTTTTGATTTATATAACTCTTTTCCTTAGGTTGTTCTTTTCAAAAATAAAAATTGATCAATATGTGATATTTCTACTTTTTGCTTTCTGGTTGCCGTTTTCTTTTAGTAATATAGATGAGAAAATAGCTGACTTTAATCTTCGTTATCACGAAGTAGTTGTTGATTGAGTTGAATCTAGATCAACGAAACTTATTTCTTATTTAGGATCTCGTGAATGATTTAAGAAAAAGACGTACTTAGATGCGACATATATATTCTCATTGAGTAAAGACGCTTATCTATCTCAGATATATACTGACAAAAAATTATGAAATAATATAAAATTTCCAAATGACTCATCTTTTTGTATAACTGATGTTCCTCGATATCGTTTCAATTATATTATACGACAATATAACCATCTGAGATGTGCTTCAGAAAAGGACATACAGGAATAAAAAAATAAATGCAACGTATCATTGCTCTCATTTATTTCTCTACCTTTATGAAGTTATTCCATATCATACTAAAATGAATTCTCATATTACTTTGTCTCGGAGTACTTTTAATTCTATACAATGTTCTCCTCTTTTTTACATGACATTAATGTATACTGAACTTGATTTAGTCATATATCCCCAATGAACCTCATCTGAGAATTCTATTCACCCAACGCTAAACAATCAATCAGTGATTGAATTCACTTTACCAAAAGAACTTCGACGAAAGCAATAATAATGGATGATGAAGGGAATATGGCGTTTATTCGTGTGGGGAAGTGAAAGTACTATACGATACCGTGATGATGAGTGGAGGATGGAGAGACGATGATCGAGTGACTCCATAGAGAATGCATGGAAGAGGTGTGAGTTGAAATAGAACCACTACAAGAAATATGATATACAAGAGAGCGAAGAGCTCCTCAAGATCGCCGCAAACAGACGAAGAAATGAAGAGAAAAACATTCGTATGCATATGTGTGCAAACTGATATGAGAAATATGAACACCATCGTTTTCCAAAAAAGAAATTCGAAGATGATTTACAATCGATCGACTGCCAATAGATGATGTGATACAGTTGTTTAAAGACGCTCTTACGAGAGATATTGAAGAAGAATATGCTTCTATTAAGGTAAGTCTTGAAAGAAATTTGCTAATCTTAAAACGTGCAAGGGAACTCATTACATAGACTTATTTTCTAAAATATCAGACTCTTAGTTGACAAAAATATTTACTTTCTTATACTGTCTAGTAATCGATTATATCGAGAGTGGATACGAGAGATTAGGCTCACTGACTATCCCAGCAACCCCGCTTATGTATATACTGTTCTTCGGTATACACATAGGTGTGAATGGGTGCTCCTTCCTACCTCATTTGAGGAAAGATGTTGTTTCACTAAATCTATCTGTGTAATAAAATCTTTTCGAGAGGGAAGATTTTTTTTATATTTTTGTATATATTACCTTATGAAGAGAACTCAACTTATTACTTCAGAATCTGTTTCTGAAGGACATCCAGATAAACTTTGTGACCAAATCTCTGATGGGGTACTTGATGCGATGCTAGAGCAAGATCCAGATTCTAGAGTAGCATGTGAATGTCTTACTACGACATGACTCGTTGTCGTAGCAGGAGAAGTTACAACAAAGGCTACAATTGATGTACAGACGGTAGTGAGAGATGCTATTAGAGCTGCAGGATATACAAATTCTGAGTACGGTATTGATGCTGATCACTGTTCAGTTCTTATTGCTCTTCATGAGCAAAGTCCAGATATTGCTCAGTGAGTGAATACGGGTGAAGGACTTCATGCAGAACAAGGGGCCGGTGATCAAGGTATTATGTACTGATATGCTACAAATGAAACACCTCAACTTATGCCATTGCCAATAACGTTGGCTCATGGACTTACAAAAAGACTTGCAGAATCTAGAAGAGAGAACGAGATCACATGGCTAAGACCTGATAGTAAATCTCAAGTAACGGTTGAATATGTAGATGGAGTTTCAAAAAGAGTAGATGCAATAGTGATTTCTACGCAGCATGATCCTGATGTGACTCATGACACAATACGTTCTGAAGTGATTGAAAAAATCGTAAAACCAATCTGTGGTGATTGGATAGATAACAAAACAGTATTTCATATCAACCCTACAGGTAAGTTTGTGATTTGAGGACCACACGGAGATGCAGGACTTACAGGAAGAAAGATTATAGTAGATACCTATGGTGGAGTAGGAAGACATGGATGAGGAGCATTCTCAGGAAAAGATCCATCAAAAGTAGATAGATCAGCAGCATATATGGCGAGATACGTTGCGAAAAATATCGTAGCAAGTGGTATCTGTGAAAAATGTGAAATCCAACTGAGTTATGCTATTTGAGTTGCTCAGCCTACAAGTGTGTATGTTGATTGTTATGGTACTGAAAAAAGACCAATTGAAGAAATCGAACAGATTGTAAAAGATAATTTCGATCTAAGTCCTACCTGAATCATCACAACGCTTGATCTTAAAAAACCAATATACAAAAAAACTGCTACATACGGTCATTTTGGAAGAGATGATGTAAGTCGAGAAAAGACTGACAAGGCTGATGTTTTCAAGATATAATAGATGGTAGCAAGTAAAATAAGTAAAGAAAGTAAAAAAAAGAGTCATTGATGTGGCTCTTTTTTTATTAGTGGATTTTTGTAGACGTTATAGCGTACAGAAGCAGAGGAATCTGTTTTGAATTTTCTGAAAAGAACACTACACTATATAGAATCCTTCTGTTTTTTTACCTTGTCGTAATTCGCACAATAGTACTATGAAAAAAATACTTGTAACTGGATGAACATGATTTATCTGATCACATACCTGTGTTGCACTTTTGGAGTCATGATATGAGGTCGTTGTTCTTGATGATTTGAGTAATAGTTCTTTTTCTGTTTGTGCTGCGATCACAAAGATCACATGAAAGGAAGTTACTTTCCACAAATGATCAATGACTGAGAGATCTTTCGTGAAAGAAATTTTTGATGCTCATTCGATAGATGCAGTGATCCATTTTGCTGCAAAGAAATCAGTGAGTGAAAGTTGTTCAGATCCTTTCTGATATTATGAAACGAATGTGATCTGAACGATCAACCTCTTACAAGAGATGAGTACTCATAACGTAAGAAATATTCTTTTTTCATCTACATGAACGGTCTATGATGGAATAGAATGATCCCCTCCGTTTACGGAAGAGTCACTCCAGTGATGAACGACTAATCCATATTCTACTTCTAAGTTCATTGTAGAGCAATTACTTGCAGATATGTCTCATCGAAGACAAATGAACACAATTGCCTTGAGATATTTTAATCCAATCGGAGCTCATCCCTCTGGATATATATGAGAAGACCCAAATGATATTCCGAATAATCTTCTTCCTATTGTCATGGAAGTTGCTAGCTGAAAAAGAGAGAAAATATTGATCTTTTGAGATGATTATGATACGCATGATGGGACGTGTTTGCGTGATTACATTCATGTATGTGATGTTGCAGATGCACATGTTGTCGCACTTGAAGCTCTCATTCAATGAGCTTTGACATGAAATGATGCTTTTAATATTTGAACATGAGTCGCAAGTTCTGTACGAGACATTGTAAATACCGTCGCAACAGTTACACAAAAGGAAATCCCATACCAGATTGTTCAAAGAAGAAGTGGAGATCTTCCAGCAACGTATTGTGATCCAACCAAGATAGATCAAAAATTATGACGATCAGCGAAAAGATCAATAGAAGAAGCTATTGTCGATTCACGGAAATTTATCCGTCAGCATTGATGAATACATATCGAATAAAGATCGAATAGAGACGTTTTACTTAAAGATCAATGTTGTTTATGAAGAATGAAAGAGAAGTTTCAGTTTCAGTTCCAGCAGTGATAGGATGCTGACCATTTGGAAAATGTTTGGTGAAGTGTATGCATGAACAACATGAGGACTTTAATGAACTTGTCCTTGCTGATCTTGCTACAGATCCAATCTGCGAGTTTCTTGAACAAGCATATCCAGAAAGTAACGTGACGTATCATGTTGTTTCAAAGAAAGAAAACGAAGAGGAGTATGTTCGTCAGCTGTCAAGAACGACACTTGTTTTTGTTGCGGTGTGATCTCGTTATATGAATTTAGTCTTGGATGAGTTGGTTTCAGTTACTGGTCCATGAACATGTATCGTGAATGTGGCAAAAGCACTTTCACCCAATTCTCTAACATTTTGAGATGAGTTCCTTCATAGGTTCCCGAAAGAATCAGGCGTTACTTATGCTACGCTTGCTTGATGAATGGCCGCATATGATATAGAAGCCGGAAAACATGTGAGAGCAACAGTTGCTTGTAGATCTAAGAATGATTTCGATCGTATTGATAGGTTACTGTGATCACCATGATTTCAGATGGAACGATCGTCAGACATCAAGGGAGTAGAACTTGCTTGAATACTCAAGAATATTATTTCTCTTCGTGCCTGATTTTTGCTTGCAGAACATGGTTCTCTCGAAGCAGCACGTTCATATATAGATATACACGTACAAACATCTACTCAGCAGATCAAAGATCATGCTTCTGTACTTTGATCTCTCCCAGAGACCTTTGATCATACCTATTGTCGAGATCATCCTGAGTATGGAGATATACGTACGAGCTGTTATGGGAACACAAGGAATATGAAATTGTGAATGAAGCGATTTGAGCTTGAACACGCTTGAACAGAATCAATAACATGAAAACCATTGCTAGATGCAAAAGCTGAGTTTGATACACAAAGAATTACCGTAGAATGAATGAACTCATTGTTGCAAATAAAAGAAATCTCAGATCATGAACTGTTAGTCCTTCCGTTTGTATCAGATATGATGAAGGAGATTAGTTAGTTGATTGATTATTTTATATATCTCTCCTTATTTCAATGAAAAAACTTCTCATATTAATCCTTTCGATGTGTACTCTTTTTGTAGCTTTTGTGAGTGTCGGATTTTCATATACACTTACAGATAGCGATTTTTCAGCCTTGGATCTGGTTGAAGATCGTTTGTTTGATCTGATGGAAGAGAAGAATCTAGATGCAGATATGGTAGTGGAAGCAATCCAATCATGGATGAGTAATAAGAAACTCAATGAGAAATCAAACCAGTTATTAGTTCAACTCATTGATGATATAGATTATTACTGGTATGGTGATGAAGAGGGAGCAGTAGATCGATATATGACAGAAGAAGATTGTTATGCAGATGAGTATTTTGATGCAGATGAAGAGCGATGTTACCCAAACGAAGAAAAAGATCTAGATATAAAACCTTCTCAGATGAAAGAAGAATCTGATCAGGAATTCTTGATTGATGCTGCATATATACTTGACGAAAAAGATGAACTGATCTTAATCGAGTGAAAAGATGATCCAAAACACTCAGAGGTATGGAACCTGTTTTCTTCGATGATTCCTGTCGCAGCAAGACCAGACCTAGTTGAAGTGCAGTTTGTCGATGATAGTGAGTCAGATACAGCTGCATACGTAGAACAGACGACGACACATCATGAAAAATGGAAAGTAGTCTTCAATATTGATTCGTATTATATAGATGGAAAGCTAGATCAGAAAGAGTCCGTATATACTAACATCCATGAATTTGCTCATATACTTACGTTGCAAAAATCACAAGCGCAACTTCTTTCTGCACAAATCGACGATATCGCATATGAGAGATATCAATCGAGCTGTACGACGTACTTTCTTCAAGAAGGGTGTCTACTAAGAACGTCTTATTTCAAGGCATATATAGATGCATTCTGGGATCAGAATGAGTTAAAACAAGCTCGAGAAAAAGATGCTCCCGATGTCTATACTCCACAAGAGTATGTAACAGACTATGCTGCTACAAATCCAGGTGAAGATATCGCTGAGTCATTTACTCATTTTGTGTTATATGAGAAACCAACAGGATCAACTGAAGCAGAGCAAAAAAGAGCTTTCTTCTACGACTATCCTGAATTAGTGAAGTTGAGAGGGTTCATGAGGTCTAGAGTCCAGTAATAGATGATAAATCTTTCAAAGAAAAAACCATTACTAAGTAATGGTTTTTTCTATGTTTACTTTATAGGAAATTCTAAACAAATTCTCTATAGATGTATAAATACTCCAATTGCTATGTTTGTATACATT
>CALCME010000013.1 GCA_937965925.1 Candidatus Absconditabacterales bacterium
TCATGACCTCACTTTGAAATCCAGTCATCTTCGAATCAATTACAACGCTCTTAGATCAACACAAAATCATCTACAAACAGATAGAACATGAACCAACTCTCACTTCTGCTGACTCAGCAAAAGCGAGAGGTGAAGAGCTCAAAATCTGATGAAAAGCATTACTTATCAAGGTAAATAAAGCATTTTCTCTCTTTGTAATGAGTGCTAAAAAGAAACTTGATACCAAGAAAATGAGAGCACACCTTTGATCCAAAAAATCACGCTTCGCTACTCATGAAGAGCTTAAAGAAATGACAGGACTTGTTACGTGATCTTTACCACCATTTGGTGAACCAATACTCCCTTTTCCTTTATATGTCGATATGTCTATTACCAAGAATAAGAAGATTGCCTTCAACGCTGGAATGCTCACGCACTCATTGATCTTGAATGTGAAAGACTATCTGACCGTTGCGAATCCAGAGATTTTTGATTTTTGTGAGTAGAAGATCCTTCTCGTTATAACATAGAGACTATGGGTATATAACACTATTAGAAATTACTTTCGTGTTTAAGATTCTCGTTAATAGTTCCTCATTCCACTCTCAGCTTCATAAAAATTTTGGATCGAGTCAGTGAATTTTTCATAGGTATGCAATGAAACTCTCGGTGTTTGGTAATCAGTTATTTTCTAGATATTCATCGAGAGTTTTTGAAGTATTTTTTTGGTTATCTTTTGGGTTATTTTCTTGTTCTATCAACTGTTTGTTAGTTAGAAGTGCTCAGTGAGCAGAGCGTTTATGTTCATTATACATTACTTCTATATGAGGATTCAATTCGAAATCATCAAAGAAAGAATTATCATACACACAGAAAATCACTTCATCTCAATACATCTCTGATATTACCCGCCTATTCTTTAATACAACTCGACATATCGGTTGCATATATATGTCATACAGTCACATAGGTCATCTTAGATCAAGTTTCCAATGCCTCAATTCCCTTTGTAAAAAAAGTCCATCTCAAAGATATCTATGATAGATAACATTCTTTCTTTTTGTTGAGGTAAATCAAGCAGGTCATAATCACATAGTCTTTTTCAAAGATCCCTTCTTAAGTGTTCATTCAGGTGAATAAAAAGGAATCTGAACATATCCAGATAGGTTAAGAAATTCTTCTCTCATCTTATCTATTTGTTCCAACGCAGTTGATCAAGATTCATCTACCTTTCCAGGAAGAAATTTCACATCAACTACTTCGTATTCTTTATAATACTCAGCTAATTTCTTATTATTTTCTATAAGTTTATGATAACGTATCTTTACATCTTCTTGACTCAGTATCCTTGGTTGAAAATCTGGGTTTTCTTTAAAAAATTGAGGAAATTTCGTTTTTCGTTCTTTTGTAGTTTGTTCCAAAATAGTAGCTATATCTTGAGAATAACTTTCTGAAAGAGACGTCAATGATAACATACAGACAAATGCAATCTGAATACATTCCTTTAGTTTCATGTCAATTATTAGATAAAAAATACTCACATCATATTGACACATCGCAACTATTCAATAGTTTTTCTTTGTTTTTCATGCAACTGTATCTATAGACATTCCCCTCGAAATCACTTACATTTTCCCTATATAAAAAGTAATACATTTATCCTCCCTTCGAGCATATATGACACTCCTTACACAGTGACCATTCGTAGCAAAAACATTTGATGTTATGCGTTCACTGAGTCTCGATCAACAGTGGTATATATACCAGAAAACCAGAGAACTAAAGAAAGCAATACAGAGCAAAGATACTGCTCTTCTCGATCAGTTTAAAATAAATGATCAAACCTTTGGTATCATGGAAGTCTTTCTAGAAAATAGTACCAGAACCAAAGAATCATTTAGAAATGCGATTGCATTTCATAACGTGAAGTGAGCTATGTTTGATGTATGAAGTTCATCTATCAACAAGAAAGAAAGCTATGCTGATACGTTCAATATGCTTGCATGATACGAGAACAAGATATTTGTCGTCAGAAGTAAGCTGGAATGAGTTACTACTCGACTAGGAAAATCAGCTCATGCTTATGCTGAACGTAACGAGCTAGAACTACCTGCTGCCTATATCAATGCTTGAGATGGGAAACATGAACATCCTACTCAAGAGATGCTCGATCAGTTCTCATTCCTCGAACAACACAATTGGAAGAGATCTCATATACATATTGCCCTCATTGGTGATCTACTCCATGGGAGAACAGTACATGGAAAAGTAGATGGACTGAAGATTTATGATTCAGTTACTCTCGATCTTATCGCTCCTTCAGAGCTTCAACTTCCAGAGAAATATATCCAAAAATGTTATGAAAATGGATATACAGTGAACATATATACATCACTAGATGAGTATATGAAACAGTCGAATAAGGCAACTGCACGATACTTTACTAGGGTTCAACTTGAGAGAATGTGAGAAGAGATTCTCAAAAAAGCGTCCTCGCTTAGATCAGCAATCACCTTCTCCAAAGACCATCTGTCTCAGCTCACCTCAGATGAAATCAATACATTTCAGTTCTATCACCCGCTTCCAAGACATAAAATCACACCAACGATCCCTCATTTCCTTGACGATCTCCCGCTCAATGGTCGAGAAAGGCAAGCTCAGAATGGTCTCTACATAAGAATCATCCTCTTATGAGCGATCGCATGAGTTCCAATATTGAACGAACTCCCTGTCAGAGAAACAACAAAAACTGAAGAAAAAGACGACTCATTCATTACCCACATTCAGACGCATAGATCAACGCCAAAAATCGTTTCTGAAGGAGTAAATCCACTCAAAAATGGGATAGTCATAGATCATATATGTACCTGACGAAAACCACTTGAAATAAGAGCATATATGCAACTCATGGTCTCCTCTCTTCAGCTTGATGGAAGATGAGGAGAATGGATTGGTCTTTCTTCGAACGATAAACACAAGTGAATGATTTTCCGTCCAGATATGACAGTAGATGAAAAATTCTGGAAAAAATGTGCAGCACTCTGCCCAGGTTCTACGCTCAATATCATCTCAGACGGACAGGTTGAAACAAAACTCAGACTCTGACTTCCTCCGAGAATCTACTGATTTGATCAAATCTCATGTAAAAATGAATCTTGTATCTCTCATCCATCTCATCATGAATGAGTAGATGCAGAGTTTATTAGAGAGTCAGGAGAGACGTTTACCTGCACATATTGCACAACAGCACATACGTTTGGGGAGGTGTGGGGGTTTGAGAGGTAGATATTCATAAGTTATTACATTTTTATTTTCCTATTATAAAATGGATCAAGTACTAATTAGTTTCGCATGAACTGAAGATAAGGCAAAAAAATTACTAAGTGATTTAAATACATATGTTGCAAAAACTAATTCTTTAAATTCTGTAAGTAAAGCAGATGAACTCAAACCTCATATTCAAAAACTTCTTGAACAAACAGGAATCACTAATGCACTTAATGAAAAAGTTTCAAATGAGCTAAAAAATGCATTTATAAATGATATAGAATACTATTTTTGAAAAAAAATATCATAATCAGGTATATAAGTCCACAAGTCAGTATAGTTTAGATAAGAGATATTATATAGAAAGGTTTGTTCATGCTTCTTTCCTTCATTTTTTTCCTTGATGAAAAAAACGAAGCAAAAAAAACAAGGCTCACGCGTCCCGCTCGGCGTTTGCCATAGCTTCATCAAATTATCATTGTTAGCGGAACTCAAGGAGAGAAAGGATCGATTTTCTTCTAAATTTAAATTCTGATTTCCTTAAATAATTGATACCTAAAAATGTTACCAGCATTCAATCAATATTTGCTTTTTTCTGGATATATCACTATACTCTACCTACTGTAGACACTCTACACTAGATACTCTACAGTGGATTTATCACATATATAGTCACATGTCATATACCTATGCTTCACTCAAGCCAGTCCTCGACTGCTTTGTTTCAGATGAACCACTGGGAGCGAAAGATATCACAGAGAAACTCTGAAAAGATAGGAGTCTCATTCACAGATATCTAAAAGAACTCGTTAGTCAATGAAAACTTATCAAAGTCTGAGCATGACCTCAGACAAAATATAAACTTGCACAGCCAAGAATATGAGAAAAAAATTGAGAAAGTAAACATACCAAAATAGTTGATATACAACTCTCCTATGCAGATCATAAACTCCTCAATGATCTCTTTTATAAATTTTCACCGGACGGAAAGATTCTCTCATGAAAAGAGTGATTTTTGGCATGGTGTGCATCGAGAAACCTTGATCCACAAGAAAAACTTATCCAGTTCACAAACATATCTTCTTATCTAGAAACACAAGTCAACATCTGTGGAATGCTTGATGCAACACATGCATTTCAAAAAAACATGCCAGAATCCGCACTAGATATGGTTATGTATGCAGATCAGTATAAGCGAATGGAATTTGGAAGAGGAAAGCTTGCTGAGATGACGTTTTATGCAAAACAATCACAAAACATCTCATTGATCAATGAAGCGATCTCTCTTATCCTCCCAAAGATAGAATGCGTCTTATCTGAGTATCGTATTGACGCAATTGCACTTACTCCCCATAGTATCAAACGTACCAATCAACTCTTGTGAGTTCTCAAGAAAAAACTTAAAGCATTCAATCTCCCCTTCATCAACATCATCAAATACTATCCCCATCGCATCCCAATACCACAAAAATCTCTCAAGAAACGTGAGCAGAGGATCAAGAACGCAAGAGAAACAATTATCGTTGATGATCCTACAGTGAAGAACTACAACAATATTCTCCTCATAGACGATTTCGTCTGATCATGAGCAACCCTAAACGAAACAGCAAAAAAACTCAAGCATGAAGGAGCCTGAGTTGTTATCTGATGTGCATTTGTAGGAAATACGGATCTGAGTTATGAGGTAATTAATGAGGTGTAGATTTTTTTATATGTCTTTCTCTGTATACACAGAAGAACATAATACAGTAAAACTGTAGAGACTAATTCCAACCGTCTCCCCATTGCACAGATATATATGCCAATATATTAATAAAATTCAATCCTTGATTTGTTTATTTTTTTTTTGAATTAGGCATCTCAAATTCAATTTTGCTGTCCTTTCTGAACTGAAACAGTTTTTCAATTGATGATTCATGTAGGATCGAGCTTTCTTATTTCTTTCGATTGTTTATTCGCGAATTTTACCGCCTTTCAATAATGATTAAATCTTTTCAATCACTTAACTAACATTTTATCATAAAACGTTGAATCAATTCATCATCCTCAGTGTTCTCAATAATTAAGCATATCAGATTGAGTTTGAAAAAAGATACTTAATCTGGATTTTAAATCTGGATTTTTATTAGATTCCTCAAGTAACTTTTCTCTCATATTTCATCAAAAACAAGCAGGTGTTGAATATATAAATTTCATTTTTGGATTATTTTCAACTAGCTCTATCATCTTATCAGTTGTGAAATTAGTATCTCAAAATGAGAGTCAAGCATCTGATCCATGTGTAGGAATATTCAGATACAGCGTTCATTTTCAATTCATTTTATCAATTGTTTTTTGAATAATCGCATTTGGTGAATCAGTAAAATGAACTCATTCATCCTTAGATCAATTGTATGTATTAAGTATGTTTTGCTTAACACGGAGTGCTCAAACTAACATATGAGAAATGACTCTATCATGAGATTGAGGAATAAGTGTAAGATAACTAAAATTTTTAGGCAAATCGAATTTTTCTAATGTACCTGTATTCTTATTTTCTTCTGCTCTTTCATGTTCAGCTCTATTAAACACACTTTGTAATTCCTGTTTTTTTAGAAGATCCATAAATAACTTAGAACTAACATATGAAAAACACATAGGATCTGAAGAAAGCGTTAAGCATACATACGTATTTTTATCACGTTTAGATTCTCAATCATCTCACTTCAAAGATATATTTCGATTTGTTACTTTTCATGATTCATCTTCATGTCTAATTTGATGTTCTCAATTTTCATTATATATATATGTAGATTTTGTTTCTTCTAAGTCTAACTCAAAATCATGCTTTTTGGATACAGTGATAATATCTTCAATTCTTTGCACAAACAAAGTGTAAATATCATTCCCAGAATAGAAACTAGATTCATCTTTATCAATAGTAATATCCTCAGAAAGAATTTCCGTATATATTTCTTCTAATTCTAATAATTTTTGTTGCCAACCTTCGAGTACATATGTTGGAAGAGGAAGCGATTGAATGACAGAAAACAATCTAAAAACATGATTTGCTTGTCTTGGTCACTTTTCTTTTTCTATAATGTATTCATCTAGTGCAGTTGATAGTTGGGAGAGTAATTCTTCGTTTTTATTGAAAATTCATAACTTTAGAGAAGAAGAATCCATTGTTTCTGCAATATCAGAAATAAATTTAAATGAATCAAGATCATCAGGATATCTATAGTAATCTTTTCTAAAATAGAAATCTACTCCAGATATTTTATCAATTTTTTCTCATGTAAAATTAAACTCGTATTGATCAACTATTGTTAACAGCATTGAAACAAATGTAGGATCATCTTTCAAATATGAAAGTAATGGCTTACTATCTTCTATGTTTTCTTTAGAAATTTTTTTAATTAGGTCTTCTCTTTCATCTTTAGTTATAACTTCAGATAAATTTACATCAAATCATGCGAAGTTAAATGATGTAATCCGAGCAGACATTTTTTGAAGTATATCACTAGAATCTCATTCAAAATATTTTGTCTTAACAGTTTTTAAGATATTACGACAACAAGTATTAAAAAATGTTTTATCCTCTTCTGATAGCGTTGATATATAATTTTCCGGAAACAAACGAACATTGTAAAGTGTATTATCATCTAATTGTTCAATATTATTATCTTCATAATTAAAGTCAAAAGCGGATTTTAGTCTATCTATAGAAATGTTAAATTCTTTATCTTTTACTCTATTTGTAAGACTTGAATAGATAAAACTTAAAAATTCTTCATCTGTAAGTTTTGATTTAACATGAGATTCAGAATAATCATGAATTTCTCTTATAGTGGGAAGAAATCAAAACTTCAGATTATGATTTGGGTCATCTTTGCTCTTAGTTAAAATTTCTTTATATATGTTATTATACGATATAAATTTATCATAGGTAATTCATCTTTTTAGCAGAATAGGAATCCAATCTATAAGATTAGTATTTTTATAATTAACTTCTCAGTCTAAAAAAGACTGAACAATATCTTTATCTTGAAGGTATGGTTTAAATTTTTCAAAATCGTAATATTCTTTATTATCAAAGAGAAGTTTGGAATAAACATAGCATAAATATGAGAAAAACATAGAAGGCAAAATTTCTCACTGCATAAGTGTGTTAAAATCACTTCAGGTGTTTTTTATTAAGTTCAGAAGTGAGGTATATTTTGTAGAGAGTCGATCTTTCTTTTCAAGTTCCATATCAAGATCATCTATCAAGAGGAATCACTTCTGTAATGCATCAAGTAGTTCTTCGTATGTATTAAATTCATTATCTAGTAATAATTTTAGTCAAGTAATGTGTTCCATCAATGGTTCATATTCCTCAGGAAGTCACTCTATCATATCTTTTCAGTTAATTGATTGACCTTCAGTTATTGTCTCTTTTTGATCAAAAGATTTCATTGAGCAACAAAAAATATAAAATCACCTATAAGATGAATTATAATGGGACAAGTATATATATGCAAATTTCCGAATACATTTTTGCTGTTATAGAATAAAGGAAAAATTCTCCCCTACCACATACTCCCTCACCTTCTCCCACTCCCCTTCCTCTATCCACTCTCTAATTTGCGTTGCTGAGATATCCACATTTCTATTCTCATCAGAAAATGGATCATATCGAGGTATGTTCATCTGAGTACAGATATCATGAAGCCAAGGATTTCCAGACATGATCAGATCGAAGTGAGGGTATGTTTTTTGAAGATTCTGAAACCATGCATCATCATCTCAGAGCATATCATCTAGCTCACTGAGCGAATAGATCGAAGACGGTATTCATGAAATATCTAATGATGAGAGAATCATTTCTCTTCTGTGAGATGCGGACCGTGGATTTTTTTGGGTACCAGATTCTTGAGCTGATCAGATCACTATATATATATGCGTTGCTCATGCATCAATTGCCTGTCTGACCGCATCCAGATGCCCCAGATGAAAGGGTTGGAAACGTCATATATACAAGATCTCTTTTCCAAGCAGATCTTTTTTTTCACATGAAATATGCATTATTTTGACTATACTATGAGCATTTAAAATTTCACCTACTATAATGAAACCATCTGCACTAAGAAGAGAAATTCAAGAATTCTGTGATGCATTGTTCGACAATATTATAGATCATATTTTGATCAAAGAGACCTTATATAGTGAATGCGTCATCAGATGCAACAGACTACTGACTGAAACACAACAAACATTCTCATGAAAGATTGAGAAACTTATAGCTGAAGTCGCTGACCTTTCGCTCCAAGATGTCGACTATATGATGGAAACTGATCCAGCAACACATTCGATCAGGGAAGTGGTTTTTGCGTATCCATGAATATATGCATTGGCACTCCAAAGATTTGCACATGCATTACATACGGCTGGGGTTGAGATCATTCCGCGTATGATGACAGAACTCGCACACAGCAAAACAGGGATAGATATCCACCCAGGAACACAGATCTGACACCATATAGCGATCGATCATGGAACGTGAATCGTCATAGGAGAAACAGCAATCATAGGAAACTATATAAGATTCTATCACAATGTTTCCCTGTGAAATCTCTCCGTAAAGAAATCACAAGAATGAGCAAAAAGACATCCGACCATCGAAGATCATGTGACCATCTATGCAGGTGCAATCATTCTCGGTGGTCAGACCGTCGTGTGAGAACATAGTACGATCTGATGATGAGCAGTCATCACCTCATCAGTAGAACCTCATAGTCTCGTCACCACGCAGTACACGACCAACTACTATTCCAAGCACGACAAAGAAGAGTATGCACATATACAGATCACTGACAGGTAGGGAATTCAGAAAAGAGAAAAGAGACTCTAGAGACAAAATCTTGTATATGTGATGATCAATCGTCATTACGAGATGTGTAACGACGTGGTAATATCGTGAAGTTGCAATCCTTACGTGATTGCCACGACTCAGTATCGTTCGTCTCGCAATGACATATTACATCAAAATTTACTACTCACCAATAACCAATGACCAATAACCCAACAACTATCCTCGACACCATCTGAAACACTCCTCTTGTGAAACTCCAACACCTCTCACCAACCCCACACGTAGAAATCCGAGCAAAAATGGAATCTCACAATCCATGATGAAGTGTAAAAGACAGACCAGCATATAATATGATCAAACAGGCCATGAGTAGAGGAGAACTTAAAGTATGAGATACGATTATAGAAGCAACGAGTGGGAACACTGGTATTGCACTAGCAATGGTTTGATGAGTCTTGTGAATCAACGTTATCTTAGTGATGAAAGAAAACAGCACATTGGAAAGAATTGCAACTATGAGATGATATGGAGCGACACTCATCTTGACTCCTGCAGAAAAATGAATTATCTATGCAAGGGATCATGCAGCACAGCTAGCAAAACAACACTGATATCTCTTGCTAGATCAATTCAACAACCAAGATAATCAAAAAGCTCATTACCTCTCGACATGACCAGAACTCCGAGAACAAACAGCATGAAAGATCACCCACTTCGTCTCAGCAAAATGAACGACAGGGACGATAACAGGAACAGGAACGTATCTCAAAGAAAAAAATCCAGACATACATATCGTGTGAGCAGAACCATGACCATGAGCAACTATACCTGGAATACGTAAGCGACCAGAAGCATATATACCAGGTATATATAACCCAGATGTTGTTGATCAACTCATGGACGTTACCCAAGAAGATGCAGAAGATACCGCGCTTCTTCTTGGTAAGAAAGAGTGAATATTCTGTGGAAAAAGTGCCTGAGGAGCCTGTCGAACTGCTCTCCAAGTAGCTAAGCAACTAGAATCATGACTCATCGTCTTTATTGTGTGTGATACCTGAAGTCGCTATATCGCATCCGGACTATTTGATGGGTAGATGTTAAAGAGGATACCGTGTAGAGACGGATTGCATTCGTCTTCGTAAGAGAGAACGTTCATCAGTATCGTCATTACGAGGAGATTCATTCTTTCAATGTATCGACGTGGTAATCTCGTGAAGATAGCATCCAGACCAGATTGCCACGACTCACTATCGTTCGTCTCGCAATGACATATTGTTATCTAATGTTCACTAATTCATCTAATTTATCCAACTATACTATAATATGCACACCTCAGTCGAAAAACGAGAATCGTATGATTCATCTCCATATAAAGAATGAGTAAACACCTATATCAAAGATGTAGATTGGTACCAGTCTAGAGCGAAAGAAATTCAACTATCAGAGAAAACTCTCTCAGTAGATGATATATGTTTGAATGTGTATAATGAACTTGCCGAAAAAATTACAAATTATTTTGCAACAACTCCCGTAGATCAAGACATCATACAAACCGAACTCTTAAGAGCCAAGACCTTATGTTGCGTCTTGAGAAGATGGAGAGTAGCAGAGATAGTAAATGATCAATAATAGTCGTTGATCATCATTGATAAAAAGGAAAAGGAAATTCAGGAAACTAGAAAGCAGGAATACAATGTCTTTCGTTATAATGTGTACCAGAATTGTTTACATTATCCTTTTTTTTATCATCTCCACCTCCAGTAAAATGAACTTCACCAAGGTAAGTAAAATTCTTTGCCAAGAACATGATTTTATCTAGATCTTCTTGTGTCGCATTCATATGCTTGCTTAGGATATCGATATCGTCTCACATTGGCTTTTTTTGAAAATCATAGGTAATCTCACCTGATGTATGTTCATCAGGATAGATAGTCTTATGTACAGACATAAGCTCTCCATTATAGAGAAATTCAGCACTAATTTTTTCTCATTTCTCTCTTCAATTCCCTGTATAAAAAACTCTACGAAATCGTCTGACACTATCATTTCTCATCAATTCGTTAAATGTTGCTTCCTTTAAACGAAACAAAGAATCTAATCATCTCTCATTCTCTTTAGAATGCGGATCTACGTTTATCTCTTCTTGAAAATCGTAAAGATGAGACGTATCTGGAAGCGTATCTTGTACAGGAACAGTTTTAGTCGTATTAGTCGTAATACGAAGAAGTGCTTCTTTTGTCGAAGCATCTACTTTTCCAGTATAAAAGGATAGTGTAAGAACGAAACATGTAGAAAGATACGTACGAGATAATGTATTCATAACTGACTTATATGAGAGAATAGTGAAAAATGTATTATGCAGTATAGTTAGATATACTTTTTCTTCAAGAGTACCAATAACAAGTACCATTAAACATGAATACTAGTCGTCCTTCTTCCTCCTAAAGTTCCCCTTCAACCTATCTAACCAATGTTTCCTAGGCAAAGGCAATCCATGCTTTTTTAGGAACTTCACTTCCATAGGTATCACACGGTAATGGTTTCATTGCTCGTCTTTGATCACTTTTTTGAGTATATCTGGATGAATGGTTCGTTGTGATCACTCTCAGAGTATTTTTCATGACTCACGTACTGATCTTTGAGAGTAAAATTGTCATTCACACATCCATCATTCATAGCATGAAAGATCATCTATTGTGATAATATCTACTCATGTTGGTATATCGACAGAAATATGACTATCTCTTCGCAAGTATCAAGATCAAAGACATTCTTCTTTTGTAATCTCAGTATCAAGAGTAACAAGGGAAGCAACAGTATCATTGAAATAGTATGGATTCATTCGTCAAGGAAAAAATTCGCCTAATTCACCGCTCTCGTCCATTTCTGTAAAAATTTGGTTTACTTTTTTATACCAGTCATCTTTTGTGTATTGTTTGTTGAAGATGCAGAAAGATTTATTTTTGAGTCAAACACACCCTAAACAGAAAGAACATCACTCCATATAAAATGAGTAGTATATATTGCTATTATCTATGATATTTACTGAACAGTAAAAATGCTCTCCACGACCAGCACAGACTACTCCACAGTAATCACTTCCATATGGAGATCACACAAAGACCGAATCAATAAGATTCTCATTTCCATCAACTCATGAACTAAACATAACATTTCTTCATCTATGAAGCTGATAGACCAAAAATCAATTCTCTACTTGATCTGATGCAACGATACCACTTCATGTACAGTCTGTGGTAGCAAGATTCTCCAGAGTTCACTTCTTTAGAAAATCAATAAATTTCATTGGATCTAAAAGTTGTTTTTTTCTTTTAATATACTCTACTTTAGAGTATCTTATATTATAGATACAGTATGATTGATTTGTTAAATTATCACAAAAAAGACATTCTTGGCATCACTGAAGATTTGACGATCCCCATATATTACTACTATCCAAAATATTTTGAGAAAAAAAGATATGAGATGATCTAAAAACAGAAAGAGAAGAATAGATGGTATGACTATTATCTTGGATATAGACACTATTAAAAATATTTGCACAAGCATCTTTCACATTTAAACTATAGATAATATTCTCGCAATCATGTATAACCGTATTACTCAGATAACATCATTTAGAAGACATAATTTGATCCGCATACGTTGACCTTTCGTTTTCTCATCGAGTGAGTAATGGTCTAAGAGGAACAACTTTGAAGAGTCATCAAAACTGCTTGAAAAAAGAAAATCAAGATTCATATTCACGACCATACTGAAGGAGAGAATCTCTCTTTGCTTCAAAATCTTCTATAGTAGTAATCGTTACCCTATTTTCATCTGGATACCTTGTGAGCAATGATCATCTTCTGTTTAATGTAAGAGGATGTCGACTCGCAATCTCTTTGATATACTGCCTCCATGTAGTCATCTTACGTTTCTCTTGAATTTTTGTTTGTCGATGAGTGAGTCTGTTAGACATATATACAATGATGGGATAAAACCCTATGCTTTAGCGTAGGGACTACGTCTAAGAAATTATGATGCAAAATTATCCTTCACTCTCTCCAACCGATGCTTCCTCGGCACTGGTAATCCATATTTTTTAAGAAACTTTAGTTCCTTTGGAAGAAGACGATATGCATTTCATTGCTCATCTTGTATAATGTTCTTTAAGATTGCTGGATCTATTTCTACAAGTCAATTCTCTCATAGAGATTCAAATGTTCATAGATCAGCTGAAGAAACAATTTCAACTCACGCTGGTATATCAATCGAGATAGCCTCATCCCTTCGAAGAAATCAGTCTTCTTTGATCTCTTGTGAAGAGACTAAGTCATCTATCAAGTAAGCAGCTGTATCATTATAATAGAAGGGATTAATTGAAGCTGGGAAGAACGATCAAAGAGTTCATTCTCTTTCCATATACTCACCAATCTCATCTACTAGAGTAAGTCGTTCTTCTTTGGTGTATTGTGTGTTCAAGATACAGTATGAAGCATTCTTGAGTCATATACATCAGTAGCAGTATGAGCAGTTTTCTAGTCCCCATGAGTAGTAGATGTTTGAACTCTTGATGATAAGGGTAGAACAATAGACATGTTCTGATTCTGCCGTTCCATGAACCGCATAGATATCTGAAGCAAAACCAGCTCATCAGATAAAAACATCTGACATGTTACTATCTCCGTCTTTTCATCATCACAAGACCACATTACGACAATCAGTAAGGTTTGTAGACAGTGTACAGTCTTGTGAAGACGTACTTTCCACAACAAATGATCAACTCACATCATCATCACTTCATAAATTCATCCCAGGTTTATTCAGAAGACTATACCGCTCTTCAAATTTCTCCGTCTTTTTCATGATTTCAGCTTTTTTCTCAAAATATGCTTCTTTTGTGTATTGTCTATTCTGTATGCGATACGAAACGTTTTGCATATCGGTACATAAGATACAGTGGGTAGATCATTGCATATTTTGTGAGAACCAGATATCACTACATCATGAGAGATATTTACTATAGAATACATTATATGAATTGATCACTCAAACACTCTGATAGATGTTTTCACTCCCAGAGTAGATCATCACCGAGTTCATCACATTGGTACAGTCCTCTCTCACTCACATACTATACATAACATTCTCACATCACAATACTACAAAGTTACTCAGATAGACATCTTTCGATCATCGAACAACATCAGCATACTGTGTATTCTCTCATGCTGCCATCTGGAAACATCTCTCTTTTGGAAGCATAGAAAACAACTCAGCAAATTGATCAAAAAACGATTCTTCACGATTCCATCCACGTCATAGAGAAAGAAACTCCTCTCTTGCAGATTCGTACTCATCGGTGGAGACTAAGTTTGAAATTCTTTCTGATTTCGGATATCTACTGATTCATCACTCTTGTTTGTAGAACGTCATAGGACGTCGCGAAGCTATTTCTTTTATAAACGCTTTGTATGATGTTTGAGCACGCTTTTCTTTGATGGTGTTTTGGAGGTTGGTAAGGTTTGACATGAGAAAAAGAGTATAAGTAAAAGAATATATAAAGTATAATGTTGAAGCAATTTTTTAGCAAATTACTACGACTTTATAATGTTATGTGTCTTACTACATTTTGAGCTCTAAGTATATATGCAGTTTCTTCTTGAGTCTCTCTATATGTTATTGGTAATTTCAATCACTTGGGGTGCTCAGCAAAAAGTTGAAATAATAAACAGCCATGTATTACTACTTTCGATACCTTTGAGTTCCTAATACGTGCATATACTCCTGTGTCCACAACAGATAAGATTACGAAGTAAAAGTTTCTTTTGTCGGCCGGACAACTAAACAATATCTACGGATCAAAACATATCAAGTATACTTACTCCCATTTGTTGTCACAAATATTACAACATATATAGATGCAAATACTAGCTACACATTTGCATATTTCACATATACCAATATAATGTCACTATATATATGACATATGTATCAGCCAATTTCCACCAATTTATCTAATTTCACCAAACAATATGCTCCCCAAATCACTCTTACAAAAAATAGAATCACTCCTCACTAGACTCTGACTCAATCAGTCAGAACAGAAGATCTATATGACAGGATTGTTTTCTGGGTCACTCACCATCCAACAACTTGCTGAGAAGTCATGAATAAAACGTGTAACAGCACACAGTATCGTGAGTGCACTGATGGAAATGGGACTGTTCCAGGAAACTATGAGAGGAAAGAAACGTCTTGTACACCCTTCACCTCCCGAAGCTATAGAACATCTTCTAGAAAAGAAACAGTTCGAACTCGATCAACTCTCCTCACAGTATAACTCTACCCTCAACATATTTTCAAAAATACAGAACCTCTCGGAAAATTTTCCAAAAGTACGTATGCTTCAGTGAACAGAATGAATAACGACTACTCTACTAGAACAAGCAAAAGATAAACACGATGTCTATGTACTTAACGATGCACATAGTCTAAACAATCTTGTAGAAGAGAAAACATTACACCGAAGTTACACAAAAAGAACCTCTCTCGGCATCAAAACTCGCATGGTCTTTCCTGAGTGATTTACTGATTTTTGGCATTTGAGTTGGGATGATGATGTGAATATTCACATCAAGACACTTGCTCCAGAACTCATTACCACCTGATGAGTAGAGATTCGATGAAACAAAGTTGCACTTCATTGTCGAAAGGAATGATTTGTCACCTCAACCATCATGGAAAACAAAGAAACCGCAGCCCTCATCATGTGTATGTTTAATGCCCTGCGACACCAGGCAGTCGACTATCAAGGTAGTTTTGTGTTGGTGTAGTGAGGAAATGAGGTAAGATTTGATTTCAAGTAAAATATGGTTACAAGTATATAGAGATCTTTTTATATAAGCAATTCATTGAGATGACTACTATTCAAGTAAAACCTCAAGGAAATTCATTTGTTCCTGTAGATAGTTCACATAATCAAAAAGAACGAGATACGTCAAGTGAGTACTTTTTGACAATAAAACCAAGAAAAGCAAATAAGAATCAGTCTAACAATAAAGAATGAAAAAAAGTAAATACGCAGTATTTTAAACAAAGACGATCTCATTTAAAATGATCTACAGATAATCTATCTGATAAAGAACTTATTCATTCAGCTTATCAAAAACATGATAGATAAAACATCAGTTCTTATTGATACAAATATTTTTCTTGATTCAGCACTAAATAGAAATTGAGAAGATAACATTACTTCAATAAACAACATATTTGCTCTTATTGAACAATGACAAATTCATTGATTAATAACGATTCAATCCATCTCAACGTGTTGATATCTACTCCAAAAACACACAAAAGACACAGAATGAACTAACATGTATATCAAATATATTGCAGAAAATTTTATAGTTCAATGATGAAATAATTCGACTATTCTGAAAGCATTAGATCTTAGTTTCTCTGACACTGAAGATGCAATACTTGCACAGTCAGCATACGAAGCATGAGTAGATTTTATCATTACAAACAATCTCAAAGATTTCATAAACTCACCTGTTGAGGCACTCAATCCAATACAATTTCTTATTGCCACGGAACAGTTATAATTATAAAATATTACATATAAAAACTTTACCCTCTCATTTATAACAAACTCATGCTCTCTACTATCCGTCATTCAGCAGCCCATCTCCTTGCTCAAGCAGTACAAAGAACCGTAGATCCATACTGTGATCTTGGTACATGACCTTCTACAGATACAGGATTCTATTATGATATTAATTTTTCTGAGTGAGTAGAATTTGGAGAGAAGAATCTCAAAGATCTCACAAAACAACTCAAAATGATCGCAAAAGAACCTCAGACGTTCGTGAGATATGATTGTGTCCTTGCACATTGATTTGAAATTAATGATCTTACCAACCAATGATTAAAAAATGAACTCCTCCACAAATTCAAAGAAAAGTGAGAAGAAAAAATTAGCTACTACCTAAATGTAGTTCCAATCTGAGTACTAGACAATATGAGAGGATCAACCGATGCATATATCGAGATGTATCGTGA
>CALCME010000014.1 GCA_937965925.1 Candidatus Absconditabacterales bacterium
AGCAGAAAGATGTATCAGCAAGGAACTAATACATGAGTTCTGAAAAGGCAACATCATACAAAAAACCACTTACAAATCGTATGAGATGAATCTCAAGGATCTTGAATGAACATATCACGGTAACATCATTAGATATATTGACGGGACTACTCCAAAAGAAAAATGTACAAAATGAGCAAAACCAAGTAAATGAATGCTCTACTCAGAATTACCAGACTGGGATCTCATCAGACATATAATCGTATGTGAATGATCACCAGATTTTCTTTCAGCGCATACACTGCGGTGAGATAGAGAAGACCTCTTTATTGTAGGTATAGTAGGAAGTAGCAATTTGCGCAAACACCTCTGAGCACTGCAGTGAAAATGTGATAGTGTCCTGATACTCATGGACACTACAAAAGATGTAGATATAGAGATTCAAAAGGTCGTAAACTTAGATTGTAATCTTTTCTGATTGGGTGGGATATATGATGCTAGATATCTACTGAATGAGAATTTATGCAAGGATCTCAATGAGGCATTGAAACAATGAGTGTCGTTACCGTTCGATGAAATCATCAAGAATTCTATCGGTCTCAAAGAACTTATAATCAAATGAAATCTATCTCCATCAAAAGAAACATACTGTGTCACATCAAACACATCTAAATCATCAACACGAAAGCTATCAGATGTATATATTGCAAACTATTTATACAAACTACATTGACTAGCTTGGATTGATTGAGCATGTCGAAGATATAGTTTTGAAACACAGGAACGAATCAGCGCAGATAGATCTCATCTTACTAAATTAGCATTAGATTTCCTTGAGAATATTTCGTATTACCTTCCGTGAAATTCAAAAACTCTTGCTAACAATATAGCAGATATTATCATCACGAAAAAGCTAGTAGAACTATCATCGACATATGACAACCGAGACCTCTATCTTCAAGACTGAATATATAATGCCAAGAAAAAGAAGTTATCAGTATATCATTTCAACAAACTTGCTAGAAATAAGTTTGACTACCATCATAAAAACAAACCTGATCCTGAGTTAATCAAGAAATGACTCACTGCAATAACTTTCAACAATCTACTCAAAAAATACTTCAAGAGTTACACAGACAAAGATAGAAGAGAAGTTACAGAATTTATGCTCACACGATTCTCAAATTGCCTTGTTCCTACAGTATTCAACACAAAGTGTCTTTGTTTCTACTGAGGAAGCAGAAATGGAAAGGGAACACTAGCAAAAATAATTAGATGAGTCTTATGAGAATGAAATACATCAACAGTACCAATGAGTGTCCTTCAAAAGAACGAAACCAAAAGATTTCACTTATGTAAATCGAGGCTCAATATTGATCTAGATATGGATCAAAAAGCAAAGCTAAATGACTGAGAGATGAAAGCTATGATGGTACATGAAGAAACAGAATTCAGAAAATTATATAAGGACAGCAACTTCATGATTATGAGATGTGAGTATCTCATGCTCTGTAATCAGATACCAAACGACTACGACAAAAACAGAGCTGTTAGAGAGAGAATGATAATTGTCCCTTTTCTTGAAACATTTACGGGCAAGGAGCAAAGAACACATATAGACAAAAAAATTCTCGACTCAGAGAGAGAAGATATTTTTTGGTTACTTGTTCATTACTTAGAGATTCATGCTCAAAAACCTGAACATCTGCTAAACTTTGACATCCCTCAATGCTTACTCAATAGAGAATATGAGCCACTTGTAGAAGCAAAACCTGAGAATATATATCATCATACCCTAAAGAAATTTGTAGCCTTTCAGTGTGCGATCGACATTACCCTAGTCAATCAAGATAAAGAGAAAATCATGTTAGCATTTAAGAAGTATTGTGCTGAGAATTGAGTAACTGAAAAATCTGACACTGAGTTAAGTGATCGATTCTACAAAAATTTAGCAACAATAAGTCATGCTATCACACAAGGCGAGAGAACAAAACTCTCAAGGAATTCTATCAATGGTATCCGTCTCTTATACTAGGTGACGGGTGACAGGTTATATTTGAAAACTTTTATTTTTTTATATTGACCCCTACCAACAGGGAGATCGAAGTCAACTATATATTATGACAACCCCTTACTTGTCATAACATTTGCTTTCTTATGTTATGTTCATGACCAGTAAACAAATCAAAAACACTATAAACAATACTAAGAAATCTCTTTATAAAACCCTTATTCATGAAATAAATTTTAAGAAGATTCCTTATGAAAAATTAACCATAGAAGAAAAAGAAATATGAGAAGTACTTTACTCAATGATCTGAATTTGTAGACAACTTGATACTGAAGTACTTGATGCTCCAATACTTACTCGATCATAAATTTATATAGCATATCAATTATAAGTTCAATATACTTCATGAGTCATTGAACTTTTTTATTTAATGGGACAGGAGTATATGACTAACTATGTAATCTATTGTAGAAAATCATCAACATGAGATAAGAAGCAGGTACAGTCTATACCAGACCAGATCAAGCGCTGTAAAGAATTTGCAAAAGCAAACTGACTTACTATAGCAAAAAGACCTAGAGATTTTGAGAAACTGTTTTTAGATCAGAAGTCTAAACAACTAGAGACTAATGCTTCTGCTCGTGATAAAAAGATATTTCAATCTATAAAAGATGAGTTCGTTGTTACTGAGAGCCAAACTTGAAAGATACCAGGCAAAAGAAAAAAACGAAATAAAATTGTTAAGATGATTAAGAAATGAGAAATAACATGACTCATTAGCTACTCTCCAGATAGGCAAGCTAGAAATATTCTTGAGTGATGAGAATTAATCAACCTTGTTGATGAAAATAAAATTGATCTCAAATATACTAACTTCCATTTTGAGAATACTGCATCAGGAAAAATGATGCTGGGTGTTTGGTTTGTTTTTGCAAAACAATACTCAGACTGACTGTCTGAGTGAATCACTAGATGAATAGATGAAACCGTAGATAGAGGAAAAAACATGTGACACAATGTTCGATGATATAGGAGAAGATGAGAATGAGAACAAGACGAATGATATTTAGAACCAGATGAAAATTGGGAAATTGTATACAAGGCATTTCAAATGAAACTATATGAGAAGAAAACAAATACTGATATTGCCCAGTGGATGAATGACCAGTGATTCAAATATCAATATGGAAAAAGAACTATATATGCAACTGCTAAATGACTATCTAGGATATTTAAAGTTGAGGTATTCTATTGATTGTACTGTATTTGAGATCGTCAAATAGATCTTAACGAAGAATGACTGTGATACTTCAAACCAATTATATCCAAAGAGGAATACTATATTTTACAAGACTTGCTTCTAAAAAAGAAATGAGGTCAATCATTCCAGAAAAGTAAGAAAGAAAATGAATTACTGGATCCTTTACCGAAACAAGTGTTATTTTGATTTGATTGAGGAACTATGTCATTTAACCTACCTAACAAGAGAAGACATAGAGAAAATCTCGAGGAACTACAAAAAACCAATAAGAAAGCTGTCTTAGAAGATGTTATTAAACTTAGTCAAATTAGTTATAAGGCTAATAATGAAAAGAAGAAAGATGTAGGATTAATCATTACAGCTGACCTTGTTGTTAAAGCTATATCAAAGAAACTCAGGAGCATAAAAATCTCTCAAAAAGATTACGAATACTATATGAGTGTCTTAGGAAACAAACTTAAACAACAAACAAAAGAGAATAGTGAACTCATGAGACAGAATACAAGACAACTAAATTATCGAAATGAAAAACTATCTGACTTTATAGCAGAAAAATGACATCTTAAAGTATGAGATGAAAAGGAAAGAAAAGTATATAGAGAAACAAAGTCTGAACTTGAACAGAAGATACAAAGAATTACTTCTGAACAAGATGATATAAAAGCAGATACAAAGAACAATATGATAGAATTTGAGATGTTCTTAGATGTATTCAAAAACATAGGTGAATACTATGATAATGCACCATTTGTTCGACAAAGAAAGATCATTAAATTATTCATATCGAACATAAAGATAAGTAAGAAAAAAAGGCTAACCGTAGAGGTTAAGCCTTCTTTGAAATCTATTTTTAACTCAAAACTGACATCTGGTGGAGGTGACGGGAGTCGAACCCGTGTCTAGAAGACGTAAATAGAAAGTACTACCACAATAGTTTATGATTTGATTCCCGTAGGCATCACCTCGCGGTCACAAACAACGCTTGGCTTCTTTTTTAGTACACATTTCATCC
>CALCME010000015.1 GCA_937965925.1 Candidatus Absconditabacterales bacterium
TGCTCATATCATTCTCTTATTTTATCTTTTACTTTATTGGTTACATGTGGAATAATCTGCACCGTCTGCCCCAAGAATTTCCCTTCTCTTTCATCCGATATAATCTCTTCAAATAACTTCCCTGTCGTCCATGTTGAATGAGCATTTAGATCAGTATCAAGAAATCTCTCGTAATGTCCTATATCCAAATCAGACTCAGATCCATCTTTCATCACAAACACTTCACCATGCTGAGTAGGATTCATCGTTCCAGGATCTACATTGAGATACCCATCGAATTTTTGCATAAACACCTTGTATCATGCTGATTTCAATAATGCTCCAATACTAGCTCCACAAATTCACTTCCCTAGTCATGAAAGTACTCATCATGTTACACAGATTAATTTCATAGTAGCTCATGTAATAAACAAAAAAACCGACCCAGAAATTGGATTGGAAGGGAGTCGGACAGGTGAAATATTCACGATAGAGATCTGATTGAAATGAGCTATATGCCTACCTTTATGATAAGAAACAGTCCATTCTTTTTAGATCACTATTTTTTCGGTGAGCCTCTTTGGAGGATAGAGAAATACTCTCTCGATTCAAATGATTTTTTTGATTTCATTGAAGAGATCAGTATAGAGAGTCTACTAAAAAAACGAGAATTTGGAGATGATTGAATTTCTATTCTAGATACAGCTTCATGTTACCTTTTAAAAAACAAACATTACGTCTAGCACAACGTGCAGTTGAAAAGCTTCGTACTTTTCCTGCTATCAAAAAACATATAGACGATGCCCTTCAAGATAGAGATATTCATGAATTAGTAAGTTGATCATGAATTTCATTTCTTTTTAAAGTAGGTAGTTTTCCAATTGGTATTTTAATATCACTCATTATTTCAAGACGATACTGAGCAGAGGCTATGTGATTATATTGACTAACACTAACCGTACTTTCATTAGTGGTAAGTATATGATTACTGTGAATCTCAGCAGCTATGCCTAGACTTTTAGGAGAAGCTAGAGCAAAGAAAACTCACCAAAAGTCCACAATCTATTCGATAAGTTTTCTTATCACTGTCTTGTCTTGAGCAATACTTTCTGGTGCATTATTTTTCAGTAGCGAAGTAATCGCCACTTCTGTATTTAATGATCCTAGTCTTCGCTTCCCACTACAGATTGCATCGATATTTTTGATTCCTCTTATGCTCTATACACTCAATATTAGCTTTTTACTAGCTGAGAAAAGAATATTCCATAGCGAATTAGTCTCTAAAGGAATAGTTCCATTGAGTGGGCTTTGAATCATTATTGGTTCATATTGGTTATGGCCAACTCGGTATATACCTATTCGGGCATATCTGATGAGTAGTCTTTTTTGAATGATATATAGTATGTGACTTATTTATTCACATATTCATATCCCATCTCGAGATACGATAAAAAGTAAAACAAAACAGATCCTTAGCATTAGCATCCCATTAGTGCTTACTGCACTTGCTGGGTTAGTTATTATATATAGTGATATTCTTATGATCTGACGATTATGAACAACAAGTGATGTCTGAGTTTTAAAAGTTATCGTTTCTTTTTCTAGCATACTGCTCGTTGTACCAGTTATCATAGAGTCCATTCTTTCAGCAAAAATTGCAGAATTGTATTGGGTATGAGAGAGTAAGACGGTACAGACTATGCTTTCTCTTTCTGTGAAAGTAAGTAGTTTCTTCTGACTAGTTATTCTTTGCATATATGTGCTTATATGAAAACCGATGCTTTGATTTCGATGACCAGAATTTATTGTATGAGTAATTCCTCTGTACATCTATTCACTTTGACAGTTCATAAATGTTCTTTCAGGAAACAATAGACTCTATCTACAAACAACATGAAATGAAAAAATTCTCTTACAATGCATATGTATCTCTGGAGTAATCAATATTTGATTAAATTATCTACTCATTCCAGTTTATGGACTTATATGAACGGCTATAGCCAGTCTTTGTAGCTATATAATACGAAATTTACTTGCATGCATTTATATTTATCGTAAAGATAATATATATACATTTTTAACACCTTTTCGTTGAAATCATGAATCCGATCACAAGAATACAAACAAACAAAATCATGATTATTCGAACTAACATATATTCGACTGCAAAAAATCTTCTTAGATATATAATTTGAATAATATCTTTTCTCTTAAGTTATCTTATACCAAAGAAAAAGTGACTCTACCTTTTTTGATGAATCAACTCATTACAATTTTCTTGAAACTCAAAAGCTCTATTTCTTTGGTATAGAAAAAATTATCCAGAAATAGAATGCCACTATATGACAAGAGATTCTGAGCTCATTCAGGAGCATCTACAATATAATCTTCTTCATATTCACACATTTTATTCTTATCGACTCTTCCTCAGAGCTGAATATCTTTTTGTGGATACAGATGTATTTGATGTGTCTTCCTCAGTCTCATATCAAATATGAAACTTCTCAATAATCTGTCTTCGACATGGAGACCCATTGAAGAAGATAGGCGCTGACACAAAAAAACAAACTCAATTAGACAATAAAAGTTCACTCTTTCGATACCTTTTCAAGCAATATCACAACAAAAACATTAAGATTTGAACAACATCTTCTTCTGCTACACAACAAACAATGAATAGTGCATTTCTCACAGATCGTTTTACTATTACTTGATTACCAAGAAATGATATTTTCTTCGACACCTCGTTACGCACAGATACAACATCGAGTAAAATAAACAAAGAGGAATTCAAAAAACATATC
>CALCME010000016.1 GCA_937965925.1 Candidatus Absconditabacterales bacterium
TGTGACCATACTTACTCTTTAGGAAGAGAAACGTTACTATACCTACTTTTGTATTCTTTATAGAAGATATTGATAATCAATGCAATAGGAACAGCAATAATTACTCATAAAAGTCAAAGTAAAAGACCACATACCAACATACAAATAAATATCAACAAGGGACTTACTCACAACGTTTGAGACATAATCAAGGGAACCAAGATATTATTCTCAACCTGTTGTATAATTCCATACATAATAAACATTACGACAAATCATTGTCGACCATATGCCAACGCTCAAACGAGCAATCATGGGACTCATCAGAGTAACGGACCAATATAAGGCAGAAACTCTGTTAATCAAGCTATCAATGCGAGTGTGAATTTGTTTGGAATATCGATACCAAATCGACTGACAATCTGTAGTCAAAATCAGACACAAACTCATACGATTACACACAAAAGAAATTGTCATAAAAGCCAATGACCTAGTTTATCATACAGTTTTTCAACAGTACGATTCATGCGCTTTGGTTGTGAAGATAATCAGCTAATAAATGTTTCAACTCCTCTTTTTTCCAAAGAAGCGAAAATCGCAACCATAAACACAATAGCAATTTGAAAAAGTCAAGAAAAAACAGATCATAAGGTTCAGACAGCAAAGTCACCCGCATTTTTGATATATGTTGTTCACATAGAGACAATTCCTGATATATTTTCAACGATTTTCTCTTGAATACTTTCTTGTAAGTTTGTGGTTTCTAGGAATGAGGCTAGGGAGTTTCTTATTCCACTAGGAAGCATCATTTGATTGACAAGAGATGATAATCATTCTGTTTGAATAACCTCCCTCCAGACCAAAGCACTATTGATAAACATATTTACAAGATCTGCTGCTTGTTGTACCAAAAATGGTATAACCAAGACGATTCAAGAGAGAATAAAGAGAATAAGAAAAATATACACAAGAAGAATACTCACTCATCTTGGAATATACGTGCTCAATTTATCAATGAATGACTCAGCAGCCATTGAGAGAATGATTCAAGTAAGAATAAGATAGACATATTCCAATGACTGAAATAAGAAATACCCCAGAAGTACCACTATTCATCAACTAATTCGAAAAATCAGAGATTCTTTCCTCGTTACCATTGCTCATAAGGATGAAGAAGCCGTAGATGTTGATTCTACAGCAACTTCAAGTTGTTTTAGATGCACTTGTTCTTCTTTTTCTTTTTCTTTGAGTTCTTCTTCACGACGTTCCCTAAGATGAACGACCCAATCATGAAATTCTTCTAATTTTTCATCAAAATAAGAAATTAGTCAGCCTTCTTTCTGATCTTCGGGATGCGTTGAGGTCTGCGATGAGATGATGTTTTTGTTGTTTTCCTGATTGTCTTGTGAGGTCATCACGAGAGACGAGTGAATAAAAAATGTATATCTTTTTCTAGAAGAGTCTTTCGTGAAGTAAGTATATCTGTTTTGTTGTGGGTTGCAATTAATTCAATAAGTGGAGATAAGTTCTTCTTGTTAATTGCCGCAAATATTTTATAGTACCCCTTTCTTGGAGAAGAACTGGTAGATGAGTTGCTTTGTAGTTGAGCTATATGTCAAAATCACACTCTCTTGAGCATATTTCTGGTCGAGGCTCTTTTATCTAGTTTTACTGGTATCTGAAAAGCTCGTTGATCATATGCATTATTTGTATACTGAGGTATCACCAAAAATGTACACACTTTTCCATACACCCTTTTTCCACGTTTCAGTATATAGTTTATATCTTTTCCAGTAAGTTTTTGATGTTTCGCTAGCATCACTTTTTACGTAAATAAAGAGTTTGACTTACCTACTTAACTTTTCCCCATTTTCCATTGATACGCCCTATACAACTCTAAGAGCAATTCATATTTTGGAATAAGATACATCATATATGGATTTGATAGACGTTTGGTTACTCACATCTCATACGCTTGATTCACAAACGGATCTCGATAGGGATCTGTCTCTTCAAACTCTCTCTTTGGATAAAATCACTTCATCAAGGCTACGAGTGACATTGCTTTTGTAACATACTCATCTGGATGAAATCATCATTTAGCTCACCAAAAAAAACGATAGCCACACGCTAGCATCACCATATCGTAGTCTTGTTTCTCCAAATCGTCAATATCATTGAACTGACAGATATCATCACTATACAGTATCATATCAGCACTCTGAGCCATTGCTACATATCGATGTACCGCCTCTTTTCTCGTAAGAAAACGAAAAGGAGCTTCACGTATCGTTTGGACGTCTTTGATTCATATCTCCTCTGCTCGTATAAGTGCTTTATCAAACTCACTATCTTGTAACAAAGGTGCAAAACTGATGAGATGAAAGACACTAAATCACAAGAATACTACTATTCATACTAATGCTATAATACGCTTCGCTTCATGTCGTTTCATTAGAACACTACTTATAAGTAAAACTACTTCACTCTATACTACAATATCTATATACTAGACCTATAAGATCATAAGTATAGGTATAACGATCACTAAGTATACTTGATTCGTAACCTTGCTCAAACCTTGCTCCAACTTTACTTTAACATTTCTCTGCAATGACCTCTCCTATTGAAGCACCTCAAGACATAACACTGAAAGACATTCAGATACCAGAGCAACGAGAAAAACTTATTGATGTTTTTATGGATCGAAACAGCAAAATCAATCTTTCAGCAATAAGAACTCGTGAAGGAGTCTACACAAAACACATTCTTGATGCATTAGAAATCAAAAAACTCGAAATTTTCGAAAAGATAAACACAAAAAGGTCTTTGTCAGTCATCGACCTATGAACAGGATGATGATTTCCTCTTCTTCCCCTTGCTATGAGCTATCCACATATACAACGAACCGGACTCGACGCTAGACGCAAGAAAATAGACGCAATCAATGCAATGGCTAAAGAACTCTGACTGACCAACTGTACCTGATTTCACGGGAGAGCTGAAGAACACAAGAAAAAGTATGATCTAGTAACCGCCAGAGCTGTTGCCTATTTTGATAAACTCTTCCCTCGACTAGATCGTCTCCTAAAACCATGAGGAGCTGCAATCTTATACAAACTCTACACTCCAGAAGAAGATCGTCTTATCTTCAAAACCTGTAAACAAAAGAAGCGAATGTTTATCAAAAAACAATCATATACCCTCCCCTGAGATGATGTGAAGAAATGTTTGTATGTGTTGAGGAAGAGGTAATACTCTATAGTAATTCTTTATGATGGATTACTGTATATCAGAATATAATGATCTGATTTCAACTTGATAATATCATTTCTCAATCTCAAGTTTCTGCTCTACGATTAGATTAAATGTTTCATTTTCATATTTAAGCTTATTATACATTCTAATATCTCCATCTTTATCTAATTCTAATTTAGATAATGTAACTTCAATTCAGTCTGAATCATTTCAAGGAAATAGATTAAGTGTTCAAGTGATTCTCTCGGAAGTCCATGCATCTATAAAATTAACCTTTAATGATGCAATCCAGACAGAAGGAGTTCATGATTCAATTTCTAAAAGAAGTGATTTACTCATTAATATAAGATGTCCTAATAAAACTTACGTCGATATTTTGCTTAAAATAGCAGATGATTGTAAAGCAAATGTTTCAACATCTACTGTTCAAGAAATATAAGATGCTCAAAGATCTTTAAATTCAGATCTGACAATAAGCAATTTAGATAACAAACTACAGTTTTTCTTATGTATAAAACTAATATCTTCTGATTTTTTAATACTCTGTTTAATAAGTGTTATTTGTTTATCTGTTATTAACACTCATTCATTTAATAGTAAAGCTATATTTTTAGCAATTCAGTCAATTTCATACGTCATCCAAAAAGTTTCCTTTAATGATTTAATTATATTAAGAATTGATGTATCAATACTTCACAACGAAGTATTTACTAGTAATTCTTTTCATTGTTTTAACGTATCATCTTGATCTCCTTTAGCTGTAGATGTATAAATTTTCAATAAGTTATTAGAAAATTCTCACATGAGTATAAACAAATATAAAAATCAATTCATATATAGATAAAGAACAAACTATGTCAATACTAATCCTCCCCTCATCCTTGAAAAAGGTGAACAGATAGCTATTTTTGAAGAGTTTGAAGAGATATGTAAAAATTACGTATACAGGTAGCAGGTATTCAATGTGACACTGTGATTTTAAACTTTTTTCTTTTTGTTCATGGCTCGCCGCAAAACAACTACTCGTCGCAAAAGATCAAGTATCGTCTTAGATAGATATAAACTTGGAGGAATACTCGTTACTCTCTGAGTACTCTTTTTTTTCTCGTACTATACCGCACAAGAATCACCTTTATTTAGTGCACTCTCGTACCCGACCAATCAACTTTTCTGATACCAAGGAAGTTTCGTCTTTTTCGCGTGTTTGATCATTACTTGACTATTTATTTTGATTAGACAACGTTTCTATACCAAGCGATTGTTTAAGTTTGCGTTCATACTACTTTTCCTTGTGTGTTGTGTGTTAAATTTTGAACTCATATGAGCGAACCTAGCTGATCGATCGTCAGCTGGAATCCAGAAGTCGATCGTTGATCACTGAGGGTGGTTATGATATTTGTGAATTTTTGGTGCTGATTATCTGTTTGATGGTTCTGCAAATGCGATAAAGGGATTTGTGTTTATACTTCTGTTGGCCACACTGGTTGCTATAGCTATGTACTATAAGGTTACTATCCCGGCGATACAGTTTGAATCGATGAAATCTACGTATGAAGCTGCAAAAAAAACGACAAAAGGAACAGCAAAAAGTGTGAGCAAAAGTTCTTGAAGTTCGTTCTGAGCTTCGGCAAAAGCTGCAGTTGCCTCTCTTGTATGACGTAGCGATGATGTTATAGAAGATCTTGCCCCGCAAGAAAGACTCA
>CALCME010000017.1 GCA_937965925.1 Candidatus Absconditabacterales bacterium
AGTTGTCCTTAGGTTTCGCATGAAGATATATCACAAGGTGCTTATCAAGAAGATTGATGTTCACATTTTGAAGTAGTGAACATACGTCGATGCATGGTGATGTATGAGATTGTGTTCATGAGCATCTGGGAGTTTTTCTTGAGCCGTTCTTACAAAGAGCCTTTTTACATGTTTTTGAATCAGTCCTGTGGCTGGAAGAGGGGGAGTTTGTTCTACGTCAGCTCATTCTTTTGTATCAAGTCACTGTGTCTTATCAAGCTTGTCAAATACCCAGTCTCGAGAACGAGAAGGAACTAAGGTAATCCGGTACAGACACAACAGAAACGGGAAACTATACAAGTGAAGATTGAGTCCAAGTCATGCATGAAATGCTACAAATAAGACAATAGTTGCCACTCTTCCCCAGTGCTGTTTCCAAGGAATCATCATGAGCACAAAAGCAAAAGACTCCAGATAGTAGGTCCATCACGTAAAGAATTTCATAAGTTCTGGACGAGCATAGATCCGATCTCACATATGCGACGTTCTAAACATATCAAGACTCATCGCATAGTAGACTGCTGAAAACTCAGTATGTCGTCTAGGGTGATCTTTAAGTATCGCTCAAAAAATGTAGATAAACGCAAGCTGAATAATAAACCCAACTGTCGCAATAGAAAAGAGCGAGATGGGGTCTTTTTTTGGTTTTTTGTTGTCTAGACTCCACGAGTATCATACAGGGAGAAACATTCATCGAAACAGCATAAGTCTCGTAACCGTGTCTCCTCCATTGAGAATAAGCGGATTATGTGCATGGAGTGAACAGGTGAGGACTCGAAGCATGATCGAGCTTGTTTTCGTTTTTCGTCCCAGCAGGTAGCTGATACAGACTCATACATGAAGAATCCACAAAAGTAATTGAAATCGATACGCATGACTGATCGAGTGGATCGTCCAGATGTTCTCGAGCTTGTAGTTCTCGAACAGAACATGATGAGGAAGAATTCCAACTTCTGTATGAAACGCACTCAGAAAATTGAGTCCAATACACAGATCTCGTAGTAAGATAAGTCAGAGTCAAATCCTGAAAACCGCCAATGATCTCGTGTCGACTGCAAAAAGATTATGAATATACTCTTTCATGAAATGGTATGAATGTGATAAATTGAATTGGTAGAAATTAGAGGTAATTGGATAAGGTAGTGGAAATTGGATGGATTGGTAGTGAGTACATTGTGCATCCTGGTTGCATGTGGTGTTTCTGTTTCCATGAGAATGTCGTAGGGACTGGTTAGTAACCTGTCCACGAGCTTCGCTCGATTACAAGATGTAAGAATAGAACGATTGTGTTAAAAATTACCGTTATCTATAAAACCATATGTATTGATCATTCCTTATATACGAAATATTGATATATACCTCATACATAGGACAAGACATTGTCCTTGCGTTGAATTTTTTATGAGATAGATCCAATCTCTCTTCATGGTAAAAAAAAAATATGAACGGTTATTCTTTCGCTGTTGGTCTTTTTTTCTTTCTTTTTCTCGTAAGGGCTCTCTTTTTCTTTTGTTCTTCTTTTATGATTCTTTCTGTTTCTTCATCATCATAAATATCTTCTTCATATCCTTGCCTACTCGTAACATTGAGTAACCGGAGTCACAGAATCGTGAGCAGAACTACTATAAGAATCACAAGTGCAGTCCATCAGAATACTGACCAAAATCATTCTCTAAGAGCACGAACCTTATAGTTGATTCTAAACATAATCACAAATGCCAGGAAAATCACTATTCATCATCACACAATCACTAAAAACCACCAAAAGAAATTGGAGTGATGTTCTTGTTGTTCTTTTTCCATGTTAATTCGATCTTTTGCCATTTCTTGTAGCATACTGAAGTGACTATATGAGGTCAAGAAGAGCGACAGTTTCTTAGTTTTTTCTTTTGACTTCTTTTTTTGGTTGGATACAGTAGTGGTATGAAAATAGATAGATCAGCAATACTCATTACGATTCTTCTGGCTATTTTTGCTGTGCTTGTTTGATCATGAGTCATTACTCTTGGTACGTGAGATAGTGAAAACCCATCTGTGAGATCTGTATGAATAGATCGTAGATCAGAAAACGATGAGAGGGGTGGGCAAGAAACTCAAGATACTCTGCAACAAGAAATAGAGGGTGAATTGCGAGTGAGTCCGTACTGAACCGAGAAAAATGTGCTCGACCGATTTGCTCAAACAAAATACACGTTAGATTTTTGGCTGTATCGTATGACGTATCGTGAAGCAGAAACGATGATGAAGAATCTTGCCGATCTATGAGTGACGATTAGGCGAATAGCAGAAAATAGACCATATGAGTGATTAGATCAGAAGTTTTTGAAATTAGCGAAGCGTTTGGAAAACCATGATATCTTGGTGACCAATGATGAACATCTTGGAACGAATTTTAATCATGCAAAAGCGTTTGTTTCAGACGGGGAGCGTTTTCTTATAAGTACGGCTAATCTTACGTATACAAGTCTCTCCAAAAATAGAGAATATCGATTTTCTTGATCTCATAGGTGAGTTGCTACAAGTCTTCAGAGAATGTTTGAGAAAGATCTTGAGGGAGAACAGATTCTGAGTGAGGATATCTATCCATGATTGTTGGTCTGTCCATTTAATTGTAGAGACGAGCTGGAAAAAGCACTTATGAATGCAAAAAAAAGTATATCAATACAGGCTCAATATGTTCAGGATGATCGTTTGGTAGATCTTTTACTAAAGAGACAGAACGACCTTGATCTTCGTATTCTCGTGGGGAAGTGACAGAACGATTGATGGGTAGAAAAATTTGATACATGAGTAGTCAGAATCGTAAAGAGTCCATATATTCATGCAAAAAATATGCTCATTGACGAGAGCTCATTGATGATAGGGAGCATGAACTTTTCAACGAATGCGTTGGATAATAATAGAGAAATTGGTATTGTTACTTCTGATATGAGAGCAGTAAAAACCTTTATGAGACAGTTTGAAAAAGACTGGGAGGTGTGAGTGGAAGAACGTTCATGGGAGTATGAGGAACGGTAGGCTGTTTTTTTATCATATCGACCGAACTCTGAAGTGAAACGAAAGACGAAGTGGAGATGTCTTTTAAATATATAAGATCTTTCGACTACATTTCACTCGAGATGACATGTAATTTATCTATAATATATTATGTTATAGAGTACTACTTTTACCGTTGAAACTCCATATATGAAGAACAAGTTAATTACGATAGATATTGATAATGTCTTATGCGATACGGCAAGAGCCTTTATGATCTACTATGCAGAGAAATATGGTGATATAGTGCAGTATGATGACATCTTACATGCATATATTCAAGATAATCCTTGTTTTGAAAAGTTTGATAAAACTCCTTGATTGGAACGTGAATATGCCGAATTTTTTGGATGGGCATCTGATCAAGATAAATTTTCTCCTTGCAGATGAGCTGTACATACCGTATGACAGTTGAAAGATCTTTGATATACCCTTCATGCAGTTTCTGGAAGATGGGATGATCAGTATGAGTTCACTGATCGTCGACTTGGAGAGTACTTTTCAGGAATGTTTGATGGGATACATCTTATGAATGATCATTCTCCTAAAGCTGAATCAAAAGGTGATGCCTGTAAACGTTTATGAGCACTGGTACATCTTGATGATTTCCATCATTATGCTGAGACGGTTGCATCTGTATGAATTCCTACGCTTCTCTTCGAGACTCCACGAAATGAATCATATAAAAATGACGACCCGCTCATTGTGAGAATTTGATGATGGCATGAGGTGATGGAAAATATAAACAAATTGTAGAGACAGAGTATCACGTGTTCCATGAGCTTTGTTCGCTCTATAGGAAATTCTAAACCAATTCCCATAGAAGTATACATACTCCAATTACTAAGTGAGTTTTGAGTATAAAATAGAGTGAGTCTCAGTTTATATGTTGGGAATCAAAAATACGTAGGATTATTTTACTCTATAGGGAATTCTAAACCAATTCCCATAGATGTATACATACTCCAATTACTGAGTGAGTTTTGAGTATAAAATAGAGTGAGTCTCAGTTTA
>CALCME010000018.1 GCA_937965925.1 Candidatus Absconditabacterales bacterium
TCCAGAAATAGAACGAGAGTATATGTATGTAGACAATGCTGCTATGCAATTGATCAGAAATCCAGGGCAGTTTGATGTCGTAGTGACGGGGAATATGTTTGGTGATATTCTTACTGATGCTGCTTCTGTACTTCCAGGGTCGCTAGGACTGATGCCATCAGCGAGTGTGGGGCAAGAATATTCTCTGTATGAGCCAATACATGGATCAGCACCAGATATTGCTGGAAAGTGAATTGCAAATCCGATTGCGATGATTCTTAGTGCTGAGATGATGCTTCGTCATAGTTTTGAGATGACGGTAGAGGCTGACGCACTGCAGTTAGCAGTAGTAGAAACATTGAAAGCAGGTTGGAGAACTTGAGATATAGTAACTAGTGCTGAGTGAGAAATGAGAGGTGGAAGTAAGGAGATCGGAGAAGAAATCTTGAAGAGGATATAGGTGGGTAAAAGAGAGTTATTATTGAGCGTGCTTCTTCTCAAGAAGTTCTCTTAAATTTTTGTTGAATGAACTTCAGCTTTTTTTCAAGAAGGGAACTCAATCGTCAAAAAATGCTACGAGGTCTCTGTCATTTTGATCTTGAGATTTTCTAAATTCTTGTTCAGATTTTTGTGAAATTACAATTAATTTATGTATATGAGAGGAAAGATCTCATCAAAAGATATCAATTATGTGTTTCCCTCATTCTAGCTGAACATCTGAAACGATGATATTTATGTCATCTACGTGTGAAGCTGTGAGAATTCAAATTGCTTCTGTTGTCGTATGTGCGTTTTGTATCTTATAGCTCTCTCAGAATCAAAATTCAAAATTTAAATGCATAGCATTTTCGTCGTCTATGAAAAGTACTGTTGGTTTGTTTGTTTTCGTCAGAGTATTGTTCATGAGGAAGAAACGTAGACAATAAAGAAGAAAAGATAGATTCTAAATTCAAATATGCTGTCATCATTCGGCTCTAAGGAGTATGTTTTTTATCGTTGTTGGTGTTATTTCAGATATGTCTAATATTTTTATAAGAGTAGTTTTCCCATCTTTGTTGATCTCACTCGTTTTGTAGTATTTTTCTTTCAAAAGTAGTTGGTACAGTGTCGTCTTTTCTGGTCAAAAGGGCGTATATAAGTTTGGGATTCGGTTGATTTGTTGAAGATCTTGTAGTTTTCTTTTATCTTGCTTCATATGTATCCATAGTTTATGAGATAAAATCTTACTTATTTTGGCAATATGAAAAATACTTACTTGAGAGTAATCATAAGACTGTTGACGGGATCTAACGAGTTAATTTTATCTATAGTAGGGAGTCATTTTCTTTTCACTTAGTGATGTACTTAGTGATGTACTTTCTGAAATGATTTGGTCGTACGTTCTTCTTTCTTCATCATTTAAGATGCAGGTTTTAACACAGTCTAACGTAACTATCTCGTCAAATGATGTTTGAAATTTTTCTTCTAAGAGTGATGTTAGTTGTTGATGTGATGATGTATTGTCTGAGTCTTGTATCTGTCAAATAATATCTTGAACATGTATGTCTTTGTACCTTGTATTCGAGTCTTTCTTTTTGTTTTTCATCGATCTCTTCAGCACAGAATAAAATAATTCTACAGATTTTTGATTTCCAACATATAAGCTGAAACTCACTCAATAATTGGAGTATATATACATCTATGGGAATTGGTTTAGAATGTACTATAGAGTAAAATACTACGTAGTAAATTTTGTCTAAATTCTATATAAATTTACTATATATAAGTAATTCGCTTGAAGAGAGTCAAAAGGTATGAATAGAAGTTGCTGTCTTTACTTTCGTATATGGGATCTGAAATTTCTTTTCTAGTAGCAGTTTGAGACGATTTTTTATAGAAGTTTCATTCGCATCTACTCATTTTAGATTTCAGATAAGTGATATAACATCAATGATGGTGATTCTATGTGATGATTTTTGAGAACTTCAAGACATAACGTATATTGGACAAGGAAATAAATCACATGTAACCACAAAGAATGCTATGCATCGAATTCATTTTTTACCCGGGTAGTGAATTGATGTACGCTTGGTATATACTAATCTAATATAAAAAAATCAATACCATACTGGTATTTGACGTTATTAGAGATTGATAACAGGTGTGTTGTTAGTGAAGAGTAACGGGTGTAATATACACTCTATAAGAGGAGTTCTATTGAAACCTAGGCATGTAAATTGAACATCCAAATTGTTTCTCAAATCATGAATGATTATTCTCGAGATACGTTAAGAACATCTTTTTCATTTCCTCTTCTTTTCAGTTTGGATGGACTAATATATTTTTTAATTCAATATAGAAGTCTCTGTGACGAGGTATGTTTTTCTTGTTTTCTGTGACGATACATGCTTTATTAAGAATATCTACATATATCCGAGTTATGTGTTTTTCTTCGATTGGTATGACTTGGTTGTTGATTTTAAGTGTATAATTTTCTATGAATATTCTTGTTAGGGAACTTTCTAAAAGACTGGCATCTTGCGAATTGATTTTACGATATATATCTATTCAATAATTTGAATTGAATCCAGATATGTACTCTCCAATAAGTCGTCAAAGATTTTCTCTTCTGTTTGTTTCGAGGCTTTCTTTCATTCACATACTTCTCACGAATTTACAGATATCTTCATTATGATTTGATTCATCAACTAACAAATCTATTGCCTGAGCTAGAAACCATTCAGCTTGAGCTAAAGTGAAACCAGAGAATTCTCAATGTAAATAGACATAATAGTTTTCGTTCATTAGGGTAAGTAATTCGTTTTTGATGAGTTCATGATTTATTGATTCTGCAACTCATTCAACCAGTCACTCTTTGGCTTTTGGATTGAATCAAATTCAATGTCTGGTATAAATTTCCTGTAAATCTTGTAGTGTAGCAGTACGTCTTTGTTCTTTAAATTTGTTTTCATTATCAAAGACCGACCTGATTTTTGAAACAGTATCTTTTGTTAAAAAATATGCATTAGATGCAATTTTTTCTTCGTAATGTACTATATATAGTCATATCATGGAGATTATTGGGACTGCTAACAGATGCCAATTCTTCTTCCAAAAATCTTGATTCATTTTCTTTCTTAGAGCAGTCTTTCTTATACTTCATTCTTCAGAAAGTCAAATATTTGCAAGCGTACTTTGCATTCATCAATGTTCATGAGTATGAATACTAAACTCATATATGAATGGATCTTTTTTTACCATTTTTTCTTGTCGTTTCCCTTCTCACATATAATATTTATATAGTTGAGATCTTGGATCAGATTCTCCTATGTCTTTTCCTCAGCAGGCTTTTACTGCTATAAGGTTTGTTTTCTTTGTTGGTCTTCAAGAGGCAATGAAATATGAAGATATTCATGGATAAAAAACATGAAAAGGACTTTCTCACTTACTTTTGTCGAAAGAATGCTTCCGAATTTGTAATCACGAAGGATATTCATTTTTTAGCGTCTCTTTCATCTTTACTCATACGAGGACTCTTCATGGTATATTTTTGTTGAGAAGATCTATCCGATAATTCAGATCATTTCCTTTTAGGGTAAAAATTTCTTGTATTTTTTCTCTAACAATACTTATTTTGTTTTTTCATATTTCTCATTCATCTTCTCGATTCTTTGGAGGATGATATTGATAATCAAATTCAAATTTATTACTATGTTCTTTGAAGTATGGTCATAAAAATCTATCCATATTCGCTAACATTCGATTTTTGATCTGATCAGTGTCATATCCTTTAGCATTTTCAGTGTTATTTTGATGTAATTTCACCGTAGTGAATAGATGAACATTCTTTCATTCATGAGATTGTAATGTCTTTGCAAAATCTAACTCTTTTGGGTTTTGTGAAAAATTATTGTTTGCGAATGTATTTCAGAATTGAACAATTAGTACTTTACTACTTTTGACTTTATCTACATGTGCATCCTTGTCGTTAAAGTCACCTAATTTATCAAGGAAGTTAATTCAATATTTTCAAAGTAATTTTTTACAACTTTCAATGAATGATGGACTTCAATCTTGAAGCATAATAGTGAATGAAGTTTCTTCTTGTTGGTTTTTAGGAGGATGCTTTTTTTTCAATTTTTCTTTTAAATTCGCAACTGAACATTCATATATTCAGCAAAGAAATTCTATCATTTTTTCTCCTGTTCCTGTTCATTTGTATATGATTGTATCCTTCGACCTTATAACCTGTTTTTGATAATTCGGGAGTGTGTCAAATAAATGTCACTCAATAGATATCTCTCCTAGTTTTTTTTTCTCTTCAATGACTTGTGAATAAAACATTGATGCGGTTTCCCCTCTACTTTTTTGATCTGGATCAGCTGAACGTAAGTCACTTCGTGAGTATCAAAAAAATGTTGGAGTATTAATTTTTGATAAATCTTTTTGATACACTATTCAATCTTTAATGACGTATTGCGAAGTAAGTATGCTTCATACATAATCGATATATGTTCATTCAATTCATGCTCGATCTAATGGACGTTCTCAATCTGGATATAATGAGTCTGGTTTTTCTTCTTCAAGAACAGGAATACTATCAGGGCTATTTAGCCACTGTATTTCTTTATCTTCTTTGTGTTTTTTTGATAAACTAATATCTCAAAATACCATTATTTACTAAACAATAAAATCGTTTTACATCTTATTCGTTTCCCAAAAGACATCAAACATTCCTTTGAGTGTTTTGTAGAGTTTTTTACTTTGAATGATCGTTGCTCACATCTCATCTTCACTATACATAGCAAACCCAACCATGTCTTCTCAGAAGAGATCTATCTCTGTTGCTACAGTAAAGAGAGGATTGTCTACCATAACCGTCTCTCTTAGTGATTCTTTGTCGAGTCATACGTACTGTTTGTTGTTTTCGCTCTTTGGAATAATAACTTTTGCATTGATTCACTTTTGGATTCTTTGAGGTACATGAACAGTATATAAGTAATCAAGAAGTTGTTGATTCACTGGTCATAGATCGAGAAACGCATATATATCTTCACCTGCTTCAATTTGCTTATCGTAATATGTCTTGAGTCATTCGAGTCAGTCATAATATTCTGTTGTTGGTCTATTTCAAAAGGTGTCGCTAATTGCACTAAACTCTGGTAGAAGTAATTCGAACTCATCGAACTGTTTTTTCTTTGCTCATAAGAGGTGGTGTGGCTCGACGACACTAAAGTTTTTTGTTCCTTCTTTTGTGATTTCTTTGATCATTCACTTCCTCTTCATGTCTTGAATAATTGCATAGGTGGTAACTCTTTTAATAGCTGTGATGCGTGCAATAGTAGAAGCAGCTCAGCTCCCTATCTCCAAGATAGTCAGATAGATCTTTGCTTCTTTGTCGCTCAGTCAAAAATCGATAAGTGCATGGTAGAGTTTCGGATGTTTGATCATTGATGTTTTATTTTATTTGTCAAAGAGCTGTTATTATTTATTAGTAACATATAGAGGTAACAGTTAAAATCAACCTTTTCTGTGTTGGATTTGTTTCCCTTGAAAGTAATCTGATATTGGTTATATATAAACCATGTCAATACGTTCTATACATTTTTTTGCCAAAAAAACCATTATTCTGCTGAGAGGGCAGGGAGGTTTCTTGGTGATGTGATCTGTATAGTTTCAATGTATATACTTTTCATCCGAGATAGAGATCCCTGCTGGTAACGGTGGGGATTTTTTTGTGTTTTGGGGGAGGGTGTGTATACTATAAAAGATTAACGATTAATAAGTTATGTTTTAATACAAGATGTCTGATTACTTATGAGTGAATTATATACAGATACACTTTCATGAGCAGAGAGTGAAATTGAATCAAAAGAATCAAAAGCTACTCTTGCTGATTTACCTTTGGACGAACAGGCTAAGTTGATTTTTGAGATTAATCAGTACCTTTGAAGTTATGATATGAGAAGTACGGACCATCCATACTTTAAATTTTCATGTACAATTGATCAAGATTGAGATCTTGTCCTCAATCAAAATAGAGTAAAATTATCATGGATTGATCTAAAAAACTTGCAACATTTTCTTGTTACAAGAAATCTTTTAAGAATCCTTACAAAATTTTTTGAAAGAAATAAGAGTCATGATCTTGAAAATCCTAAACAAAAGTCTGTGCGTGTTCTCAGGAGGTTAAGAGATAATATTTCAAGACTATTTAGAGATGAACATTCTCATATTATTTGAAAAAAAAATAAATTCGTTTTAGCTAAAAAAGATATAGATGCAGTATTGAATAGTGATCAGACTAGTAATGGGTGAGAAGAGACTATAGTTGCTTTGGAAGAACCAGAATGAAAAGCACAATTAGATTCATACGAAAGGGATTTATTGGTTCATATTAATCATATGATGTGATCAACAAGAAAAGAATACTTTTCTATGAAACACAGATGAACTGCTAGATCAAAATTATACTTGAATGAAAAATGATGTAGATACCTTTCAGGTCTACTTTTGGAGATTATTTCTTACTTAGAGCAAGAGAAGTCGTTTATGGATATATGATGACTTTTTAAGAAAGACACAGAAGGTGAACATATTCTATATCTATTGAAACAGAACAATATACTTGCTGATTATCAAATACTTCGTTTTCTCCACCTGTTAAAGCAAAATATTGATGGAGGAGATCTTATGTATCTAGAAAATAATCAAGGTACAGTCTGACTAATTCATGATCTTCTATATACTTCTCACTTCTCGTATCATACCAATTGATTTGACTTTTATGATTATCAACTAGCTCCTCATTTATCTTCATTTAAGAGAAATTTGGAGAATAACGAATGAATTCAATCTCTTATTGTCACTAAAAAAAACGAACATCCTGACTCATATGTTTTGTTTCATGACGTTTCGGATCTCAAAAATATTGTGAGTGCATGATTAAAGGTTTTAAGATGAAAAGACACTGTGCGTGATATATTTAGATGAAGGTCTATACTTGATAAAGAGGTATTCGACAGAACAGACCAGAGTTCAAGATCAGATCTTATTGCTCGTATATCTACTATCTATCAGTGAATAGAGAAAAGTCTAGAAACAATGTGTACAGATATGGAGTTTACAGTTACTAGTGTCCATAGGGAATTCAATAATAAATACCAAGCATTTTATGGAGAAGAAGAGGATATTATTGCATGACTCTCTGATAAAAGATGGTCACGTTTTAAGAATGCTTCTTTTGAGACAGGATGTAAAAAAAAGAAAAATAGTAATGATTTTTTAGTGGATAAATCTATGATACCTAGCGTTAGGAAGAAAATCTTCTGATCGATCTCTTCAGAAGGGGAACATAATGACACGCTTAGTGATGATGAAATTGTTTCAATATGTTCTGCACTTCAATCACAAAAAGTATGACAAATTGAAGGGTATGAAGATATGAAAGTAGTGTATACAATATCGGGTAATGATGGAAATGGAAACCCTATTACGTTCTTCTATGAACATATGCTTGTATTTTCAGACTATTCAAATGAGCATCCAAGTGCCAGCCATACTATGAAATTAGACCCATGAAAGATAGTTACCTCAGTAAGTAGAGATATGTACTCATCATCTCAGTCAGAGTACTATAGATTGTCATTTGCATGAGTACGTAGTTATGTTGCTGAAGCTAAATTACAAAAGGTATTTCTAGAGAATCCAAAGAATAAAGAAATGCTTTATAAAAACATCTACCCATATACTTACATACAACAAGAGTATAATCGCAATCAGGCATATACTCTTGATGAGGAGAAGAAGCTTTCTTTTGTAGATCTGAACTTAGATGATCCAAAACATATAGCATTGATACATACTTATCTTGCAGAATGATATAAAGAGTCTCTCGAACAGAAACAATTACATATGTTTGTGAGAACAGGAACTTCTGAAGAAAGGTTATCATGAAGAGGTGTGTTAAACACATATGATGCATTTAATTCAGTGTATGGGAAACCTGTGTGAAATATTTCTATTTGATCATCTGAAAGGATAGAAGA
>CALCME010000019.1 GCA_937965925.1 Candidatus Absconditabacterales bacterium
ATTCAGTTGACACTGAATTGGTTGAACTAATCTTAGGGGCCGAGATGAGTAAAAAAGAATTTAAATGATGATATTATTGAGATTATACATTTGATGGTAGTTATTCAGCATATGTTTCTTTAATAAAACCCCTAGATATACGAGTAGAATCTAAACATGATGATTTTACAAAAATAATTTTAAACTATGAATTTGAATATGAATTTGATATATTAGTATATTACGGCTATTGAAATATGTTTAATAAAACTCATTTAAGTTCTTGAACTGTATACTTAAATGTAATGATTAATAATAGTGACTGAAGTTGTAAACTGATTAATGCAGTAGAGGAAGATATTGATGAAAAATTAAGAAATGAACTATTAAAAGATGATAGTATTAGTTATTTCGAAAATATTGATATTCTAGAAATGGATGCTTACAATCTTTACGACATATTAAGAGATGATATTGATGAGCAGAAAAAAGAAAATAACTTTATAAATCAATATTAATCATGTACATCACCAAATCCCTCTTCGTAGAATATCGCAAACTTCCTAAGCTCGCTTGGCGAAAGAAGCACGACCCTGACGTATACAAAACCATTCGTAAGCTCGAGACTGAGGAGCAAGAACAACATATCATGCAGATCGGTATGGCAGTGGAGTCTGCTGTGGTGGAGTTTTTTGAGCATAAGCATGGAAAAAAGGCGATAGACCTGATGCCAGGCTTGCAAGCTCCAGAGAAAATAGACGCTGATGAACCTGAGGATGAGGATGATTTTTTGCTACAGGCAATGTTCAATCCAGGACTGATGATGAAGAATACCATACAAGCAATCAAAGACCAAGAAGCGATCTTGTATCAGCCGACCTTCTTGATAGACAACTGCCTGGTCAGAGGAGATGTAATGGTGCGCAATGAAGACGGAAGTTATACCTTGTGCGAGATCAAGGCTAAGACTTCAGTGAGAAAAACCGTAACTGATGATGGCGAGAAGAAAGCGATCTGAGAAATCAACAAGGACCTCATCGACGATATGAGTTTCCAAAAACGAGTAATCAACAGAGTGCTAGAGCAGGAGTGATTAGCACCGATAAGCAAGGTAGAACTTCGACATCTCAACAAATCATATATCAAAGACGGGGAGTTATCCTTAAACCTCTTATTATCTAGTCAAGAAGCCGATCAGCAGGGAACTATTAGTATCTTTCAAAGAAACAAACAAGTAGAAAAAGTAATCGATGACACCTTATTACCATCAGCTGAGATCAATCAAATTGTCCAGCAGATGAAGAAGACGCTCGTGATGTCGCAAGAGGAGTTCAATAAACTCTCTCCTCGATCAGGAACGAAATATTTGGAATATTTTGGTATCCCAAGAACTAAGATGTATGGAACAGTAATGTGAAGTGGTATACATCATAGCAATGCCTCACTGATACAAGATCTATACTATGAGTGAACCCATAAGATTACAGAACTCTCTGATGATGAGGTGGATATGTTCAACACCAATGGACAAAGGTTTATCTCATTGTATCTTGAGGCAAAGAAAAAGAAATGACCAGTGATCGATCATGCGCAGATCCAAAAAGAGTTTGCAGGCTTTCAGTATCCGATTTGCTTTTATGATTATGAGTCAGTATCTGTCCCTATCCCATTTATGAACAAGACTTTCCCATATCAGCAAGTCGTGGTGCAGTATTCTTTACATAAGCTGTATAAAGATGGAAGCATGAAGCATTATGGAGGGCTCTTTGTCAAAGAATGAGAAAAAAAGGTCGAGCAAATCGAACTCCCAGACCATGAACGAAAAGTGTGAGTTGAATCTGAAAAAGTAGTAACCGGCCAGTATTCAGATCTGCTAGAGGAGTTCTTGAAAGATATCGGTGAGGACATAGACAGATCTACTTTCGTAGTTCGACACAAAGGATTTGAAAACACGAGAAACAAAGAAATAGCTGAATTGTTTCCTCATCTACGTGACTATCTCAAGATCAATAATGCAACCTACGACCTTAGAGATATTTTCTCCAAGTTGTATTATTTCGATAACTGATTCAAAGGGTCATCATCGATTAAGAAAGTCCTTCCAGTACTGGTGCCTAGTATGAACTATACAGACATCTTAGATGAAGTAGTGAATGGATGAGTAGCCATGCTCAAACTCCAAGAGATGATAGAAGACAAGATAGAAGATAGAGATGATATGATTATAAAGCTACTAAGGTATTGCGGTTTAGATAGCTTGGCTATGGTGAGGATTTATGAGGAGGTATTGAGGAGGTATTGAGGAGGATTTAGGAATTTATTATTATTGACACAAAGAACACATATTCTTTTTCTTGTATTCTTCAATGTATTTACTCAAGGATCAGTATAGTAGAGCATGATATACCTTAGATAACGAAAGACACAAATGAAATAAAACCTTATGAGGAAAAAGAGACTATCTTTTATTTAGACCCCACCCCCATGAACCTCTCCACCTTCAAACAACATCTCTCTACAGTAGACTACCCGATCTTCCAACTAGCTAACGGTGAACTTGTGCCAGAGCATTATCATGTTACTGAGATAGGATTGGTGTCGAAGGAGTTTATAGACTGTGGAGGTGAGATGAGAAATGAACGTGTGGTGAGTTTCCAGCTGTGGTACGCAGATGATCTTGAACATCACTTGACTGCCGAGAAACTTCTTGAAATCATTGATCTGTATGAGAAAAAAATCTCAATGGATGATCTTCCTATAGAAGTAGAGTATCAAGCAGACACTGTAGGGAAGTATTGATTAGCGTTAGTTG
>CALCME010000020.1 GCA_937965925.1 Candidatus Absconditabacterales bacterium
GATCGTATTTCCTCGTCACAACGATGCGAGCAGAACTGATCCTATCACCGTAGGAACGAGTGCTTCTTTGATGGCGATTCGCTCTGCAGGGAGTTCTAGGAGTGCAATCCCTCATGTCATCACGACAGAAAAAATTCACAATCACGAGATGAAATTTCGTTCATGATCGGTAAACCGCTCGTAGAGTCCGTATACAAGTGGAAACGCAAGAGCAACAAGGACTCACCGAGTCGTACCGAGATACTGATCTCAGCTAAACTTTGTCAGAATTACCATCGGGAGAATGATATTGATGATGATATTGAGTCGTTGTTGTGTAGGAGATTGTCTTTTCATAATAGATGAAGTGTAGATATCTTCAATTCGAAGACAAGAAGAACTGAAATTCCTTTTGTAACTGCTCACAAATATCTTTTAAAAAGAAAAATCGAAACAATCTATCTTTCGTGTTCCGCAATCAATCTAAGCGTTAACGAAGAGTTGTCGAACGCCGGCGGGACGCGTAAGACTAGGCGTTTTTTTGCTTCTTTTTGGGGCTATGCCAAAAAGAAGAAAAGAAGCATGATTAAACCTTTTAGACAATATTTCGTTTCGATGCTATGCTTCCTTGTGAGCAGAATTGAAATTGCTTTCACTGAGAGAGCAAGTTCTCATATAGTTCTTTTGACATAGAAACAGATAATCATACAGTGGTGTAAATTTACTTGTTCATAGAGAAAATGAAAAAAACGTTGATGATACTTGATGGATCGTGATTTGTATTTCGTGCGTACTATGGTATGCCACCTCTTGAAGATAACGAAGGACGCCCCGTTCAGGCTATTTTTGGTTTTTTTCGTCTGTTGTTGGTCTTATTGAGACAGAAAGCTGATTATTTTGTGATAGCATGGGATAGTCCAGCTCAGACCCTCAGGAGTGCCGGAGACAAAGAGTACAAAGCGAATAGAGTGAAACTTCCTGACGAGTTTAAGTATCAGATGTGATCGATAAAAGAACTTGTGTGACTGTGCAATATCCCCTTTCTGGAAGTGCCTGGATATGAAGCTGATGATATTATTGGAACACTCGTGAAAAACGAACAGTCGAGTACAGATGCATGAGAGCTAAAAATTAAAGTAGTGAGCTCAGATAAGGATCTCAAGCAACTCCTCAAACCTGGGGTCTTGGTTTGGGACGATATGAAACATGAAGAAACGAATGAAGAACTCTTTAGGATCAAGCATTGATTTGGACCATTACTTATTGTAGATTTTCTCGCACTGGTGTGAGATAGTGCAGATAATATCAAATGAGTAGCTGGTATTGGAAAGAAATGAGCTGAAAAACTAATTCAAACATATGGTAGCATAGAACAAATCTATGAAAATTTAGACAAGATTACCTGATCGACCAAGCAGAAACTTATCGACGGAAAAGAAGAAGCATATCGTTGTAAGGAAATGATTGCATTGATGGAGGTTCCTTCGTGTGTAAATCTCGATCGTGAGCAATTTACTTTCAATCCTGATTTTGATCTGATGATAAAAGTGCTTATAGATGATTGGAACTTTCCAAAACTTCAAAAAGCCATTACGGAGCTGAAGAATGAATATAAATGAGGGACACAGTTAGGATTGTTTGGATAGAAATAATTAGTAGTACAGTTTTATAGAAAACTGAATAGAGAGACAGATTGTATCAATCTAGCATGAAAATTTGTAGGGACAGGTTATCAACCTGTCCACGAGCGACAGCTCGCCTCATGAATATCTAACCTAATCATTGAAGATAATCCCCATGTTTTCCTCAAGCAAATTCGCAATCTTTTACCTGGTTAGTTGTGTTATGAAATTATCAACATTCAAACAATATCTTGGTCATGTCTCTCTTCCTGTCTTTGATCTACGAAATGGATCTTCTGTTCCTGCACACTACCATATCACTGAAGTATGACTTGTAACTAAACAGTTTATAGACTGTGGAGGAGTGATGAGGATATCTGAGAAGGTAACGTTTCAGTTGTGGTATTCGACTGATCTTGATCATCGTCTAACAAGTAAGAAACTGCTAAATATTATCTGACTATACGAAGATCGTATACACATAAGAGATCTTGATGTACAGATAGAATACCAATCTGACACGATCTGATTGTACGATGTCGATCGAATCAATGGTGCATTTGTACTGGTTCCTACGAAGACAGATTGCCTTGCAAAAGACTCATGTTGAATTTCACAGGATAAACAGCCACTGACAAGTGATCTAATGTGATGAGGGAGTGGATGTTGTGGAGGAGGTTGTTGCTAAATTTTATAAAATAGATTACTTGCTTTTGCTTAATCATAAATATATTTAAATGCAGAAATTAGGTCTTTTCTAATGTCTTTTCTAAATGGACATTTGGGTAAATTTCAAGACGCTAGAAAGCTTTGCATATATATTTTTCGAGAATATTCTCTGTAGTCGTTTATTTTTTTTGAATTTTCCGATTCATAATATCATGCGAGTAGGTCATGTAATTTATGATTTGCATATTTGAGGATAAGATTATCTGCCATTTTTTCAAAGTTTCATTCGCATTCTTCATAGAGGATATTAATCTCTTCTGCCCTCTTTGACATTTCTTCATACTCATTCTTGGTAGCTCATATATTTCGTGAAACAACTTCTGTAATATCTTCTTCGGATTTATCTTTAAAATAATCTAACTTTTTTCATAAGATGTATCATCTTATGCTTTCTCTATATTTTTCTATTTGGTGAATTATGATAGAGAAAGCCTCGTTGAAGTCGTTATCTTTTCATTCTATTCATTTCATTGTCTTGAGCTGTTTTTCTTATGTTAAAAATATATGTATATCTTGATTATATTCTATATTGATGGTTTTGTCAAAAAAAAATCACACAACGTAGTTGTGTGATTTCCTCAATAGAGGTGATGTGAGTCTAAAGGTGTTATTGTAGAGTATGAACCAATATTGTAGTGACAATCCTACACTCCGTCGTTTGCATTTCTCTTATACGTGACTCCATTGATCTTGATCTCGTTTTCTCAGATAATTTCTAGTTCCAGTTCTTCATCTCCTACAAGAATTTTTCCATCTTCAACTGTCCATTCACCTTGAGTATCGTTTCCATCTACATTGAACATAAAGGTGTTATTTCATCTAAACGTGAACAGTGATGTTGCATCTCCATTTGATGTATATCGACTTCCTCAGATGATTGATTCATATGATTTTTTATCTGCTGTTCATTCTGGAGCAAGTGGCATCTCTTTTTCTACAATCAGTTCCTCTTTCTCTTCCTCTTTTTCAGCTTCTTCATCTCCTTCTTCAATAACTTCTTCAGCAGTGTCATCTAGATCTTCTCCTTCAGTATCTCATCTGTCAGCATCATCTCATTCCATCTCATCAGTATCAGTTCCTTCATCTGAGTTTGAATCATCAGCATCGATAAGCTCAATATCTGCATCATCTCACAGGAGTTCTTTTGCTTCATCAAGGAGGTCTCACGCTGCACCGTCTAGATCGTTGATTCCTTCATCGAGAGCTTCTTCAGCAGAATCAATGATTTTTTGAGAATCACTTTTAGATCAACCACATCACATAAGCGTAAGACTTATGAGGGAAAGAGTTACCCCTACAAGGATATGTTTCAGTTTTTTTTCTACTATCATAATGTGCATACATAAAGATAAAACGTGTTCTAGTATATGGTTTTCATTCTTGAGGTCAATTAGTAAAAAACGACAAAAAATCTCATATAGTTGCGGCCTTTGTGAAGTGTCTTTTGTCTCTAATGATGGGTTTCTTCTCTAAGTTTTGGGAGAATTTGTTTAACATACTCATGGATTTTTTCTGAAGAGTTTCTTTCGTTCACGTCTCACAAAACATGATCGAACACTTTTTCAACGATTTTTCATATGATTGGTCATGATTGTAGAGAATGAACCGTCATGATATCGTTCCCGTTCACCTGTAGATGTTTCGGCAAAAATCTTCCTTCTTCAGTGTCGAGACGGATTATCGTTTCTTTCATTTCTTCTAGTTGAGCGATAGCAGGGGACTGAAGGGGGTTGAACTGTCAGCGTCTATCCGCAATTGCCATACTAATTAGATTAATGCATCGTTGTTTTCCTCCATCAGAGAGAAGCTTTCTGACTTTTGTATGTTGTTTCTTTTCGCTACTTTGAAGAATCTCACCAGGTCTATGATGCCGTCTAATATATCGACAGATCTCTTCAATATCTTTCTTTGGGAAGCAAAGTTTTTTCAGATCAGTGAGAGCAAGGGATACGCCACTTTCTGTATGATGAACAAAAGCAGATCTATCGGGATCATCGGGATTTTTTGCAATTTCTTGTTCAAAAGCATCGTACTGTTCTGGTTTTCCTACATCATGATATAGCATTGCTAACTGAATAAGATCTATTCTGGTTGGTATATATGTGTCAGAGTCGTTGTGTTTATTTGTTTCATGAGACTCCGAAAGATATGTTTGCAACGCATGAAGCGTGAGAATCGTATGATTGTACGTGTCGAATGGATGATACTTGATGGGTTGAATATTTCATAGAGTCTTGTGAACTGAGGGAAAGATGGTTTTGAGAAGATCGAGTTCACGAAGAAGTGCAATATATCAGAACGGATTGTGATGAGAAAATACTTTAGTGATCTCTGCGTGGAGGCGTTCTCCAGCTAGATTCTGTACGAGTGGTGCGTGGAGTTTCATAGAGTTTCGAGTTGCTTTCTCGATATCGTATCAGCTATTTTGTAGATGAGTGTCTGGTAGTTTTTGATTGAGAATATTTACAAACCTAACACCTCTAACAATTCTTAATGCATCTTCTTTAAATCTCTTATTAGGATCTCAGACGGTAGTAATGTTGTGGTGAATGCAGTCCTGTAGTCAAAGAGTAGGGTCGAGAAGTATTGAAAGCTGAACGGTGTTTTCTTGATTGGGAGCATGATTTTCAACATGATCTTCACTGATTTCATGTTTTGACTGGGGATCTGGTGAAGGGAGTGGTGTCAGTCATATTGGTGATATATACTGCTTTGTTTTTTTCAGAAGTTCTCTAAGTATATCTTTATCTAAACGTCATGTAGGAAAAAGTTTCTGAATCGTATCATGATCTTGGAGAATAAGCGTCTTTGTTTGAGTAACAGAACTACTCACACATATGTTTTTTTCCTTTACCAAGAGCTGAATCAGTTTGCTTTCATTTTTTATCTGTGAAGATGGAGACGAAAGTTTTATATCTGATGCTTTGATGTGTACTCATATCCAGTACAGAGCATTGATTGTAAAATCTCTTCTACTTGCATCGTCTAGAAGACTATCAGATCGTATCACTTCATCTGGGTGACGGTTATCTGTGTATTCACTCTCTGTACGAAAAGGGGTAAGCTCGTATACAGCTGATTCCTCTTTTGTATCTAAAGAACCTGATACTCATGTAGATATATCAGCATCAGTGTCACTCCTTTGAACTCCAGTTTCTATCTCTGTTTCAGATCCTCCATCAATTTCAACTGTATGTTTTGGAAGGAACGTCATTGTTCCAAATTTCTCTGTACGAAAACGACTCCACATTTTTGGATCGAAATTCATGCTCTCTCGTATAATATCTGGATTTCAGCTAAGTGTAATATCAATATCCTTGGGATCCGTTGTTATACCAAGAAGAAGATCTCTTACTGCTCATCAAACGACAAAAATATCTTCTTGATCGAGAAGTTTTTGTAGTATAGTGGAGTGTCAAAAGAGAAGATGGAGTGATCAGAAGTGGAGCATATAGGGTACGTCGATTCTAGTCAATAAATGTGAGAGTGTTGAGTGTTTTTGTGGGTATGATTTCTCTATGCGTAGCATGTATATGAGAACTGTTACAAAACGCTCTTCGTTCTCATTTTTAATCAGTCTCTATATAATAGGTGTTTTTTTTATCTAAACAAGAGTAATCAGAAGAAAGGTAAACAGTTCGACTTGATTTTTTTGTATACCTTGCATGAAAGCTTACGTTTCCCTTGTTTTTTATTGATAGATAGCTAAGAATAGTCTTATTGACCTTTTTTTGGTTGTCAAAAATTTAATTTTCAATTGTCTATGACAGATACAGGTGATACATGATTTTTGGGAGGAATGTTTGGTGGTGATAGCTGAGCATGATTTCTCTCATGACTCGGAATTGAAGTGGAAGACAAGAAAATTGAATCTCTCACTCAGAAAGAAGAATCTAAGGAGACATTCCTAGACGTATCTAAGAAAACTGAGAACGTTCAAAAAATCGATTCTTCATCACTCAAAAAAGAGAACAAAGAGAGCGAAAAGAATAAGAACGATGCTAGTCCATCATCTGTGAAAGAAGATGAAAAGAAGCCTTCTGAGAAGAAGACAAAAGAACCTAAACAAAGAATCTCTGTAAATGAGAGACTTTTAGCATCGAACGGTGCTGTTCCTGTTCTTTCTGAAGCAAGAGTAATCAAAAAAGCTACCCCAGTTGTGAAGGAAGAACCAACGAAGAATCAATCTGGGAGACCCAAAAAGAAAGATACATCAGCTGTTGATGATCTGATCAAAAAGAAAACAGGGGGTGGGTATATGAAAGACTTAGAGTCCTGAACTAAAAGGACATGAGGATGATGAACGATGAGGTTTACGAAATGAAAGAGTCGTCCTTCAGCTCCACCACGCTGAAATACGACAACATGACGTCGTACATCGTGAGGGACGTCTAGAACTTGAAGAACGGGGAGACCAGGGAGGTGATGAAATAATCAAAGACCAGCTAGGCCACAAAGACCAGCAAAACCAGGTAGTATTCAACTATGAAGAACACAAAATAGCCAAACAATGTCAACGAGAGACATTATTGCGCAACAAACCAGATCTAAAAGACCGAAAACATATAAGGTGTCAGATAATCTTAAAAAGAAAGAAACAATTACTTTATGAGAAACAATTACGGTAAAAGAATTCTCAGAGAAAATGTGAGTTCCTCTTCCGGAAGTAATGAAAGTTCTTTTGATGAACAAAATTATTGTTGCTGCTCAAGCGAGTATCGATTTTGATACAGCTCAGTTGATTTGAGAAGAATTTGGTGTAACTCTTGAGAAAGAAACATGAGATCTTTCGGTAACAGATGTTCTTGAAGCAAACCTTGAGTCTATTCTTGCACAAGATAAAGAAGAAACAACCTGACTGCTGACGAGACCTCCTATTGTTACTATCATGGGACATGTTGATCATGGAAAAACAAAGTTGTTAGATTACCTTAGAAAAACAGATATCGTTTGATGAGAAGCATGAGGTATTACTCAGTCTATTTGAGCTTCTCAAGTAGTTCATGACGATCAGAAGATAACCTTTATCGATACTCCAGGGCATGCCTTGTTTAGTTCGCTTAGAGCAAGAGGATCAAAAATTACAAATATTGTTGTCATCGTTGTAGCTGCAGATGATGGAGTAAAACCACAAACTGTGGAAGCGATTCGTCATGCGAAAGATGCTTGAGTTCCTATTATTGTTGCTATCACGAAAGTTGATCTATGAAACAAGAGGATGGATGAAATAAAATGACAACTTTCTGAAAATTGACTTACTCCGGAAGACCGAGGAGGAGAGACGATGATTGTTCCATGTAGTGCAATGACAGGGCAAGGAATAGATGATCTTCTTGATACGATTTTGCTTCAAACTGAAATGCTTGAGCTTCAGTATAATCCAAAAAGAGATGCTATTTGAGTTGTTCTGGAAGTAAATAAAGATGCAAGAAAATGAGTACAAACAACCTTATTAATCATGACAGGGACACTTCGTGTATGAGATGTAATAGCTATACATGATACCTATGGTAGAGTAAGAAAGATGACAGACTGGAAGTGAGCTGATGTAACTGAGGCTACGTGATGAGATACGGTTATGATCCTGTGAGTAAATGATGTTCCAGAGCCGTGAAGAATGGCAGAAGTCGTCTGATCAGATAAAGAAGCTCAAAAGAAGATTGCTCTTATTCAAGAACATCAGGATAAACATAAAAATGAAGTTGCTCTGCAAAGTATTCTTGATAGAATTTCAAAATGAGATGCTGTTCAGTTGAAGCTTATTTTAAAAGCAGACAGTTTTGGTAGCTTAGAGGCTATTAAGCACTCTACCACCAAAATTCCTCTTCCAAAGAATGTTGAAATTAAAGTGATACACGATGATGTTTGAGGCATTACTGATTCTGATCTTGCGTTTGCTAAAGCTGCAAATGCCTTGGTTATTTGATATAATGTCCCTCTTCCGTGACCAATTAGAAAGAAAGCTGCGCAAGACCAGATCCAACTCAAACAGTATGATATCATCTATGAATTTATGGAGTATATTGAAGATTTGAGTAAGTGACTTATTGAAGTTGAGAAGGTAGAAACACTTATTTGAAAAATGAAAGTATTGGCTCTTTTCTTCAAAAAAGGAAAAGAAATGATTGTATGAGGGAAAATTATTGAATGAAAGGTTGAAAATCGTGCTACATTCAAGGTTATGAGAGACGATGATCAATGGGCAAATTGAAGAATTACTTCTTTGCAGAGAGAAAAAGATAGTGTGAAGGAGGTGAAAGAAGGGTATGAGTGTGGGATTAAAATTAGAACATCTAAGAAAATTCTTGTCGATGATATTATAGAATTTTATACGATGCAAGAAGTGAAAGAAGAAGCTTAATTTATTGATGTTTTCTTGCTTCTTAGTTCTTACTTACTCACTCTCTCAACTTATTCGTTCCATATGCTAAAACTTATTGTCTGATTATGAAATCCATGAAGAAAATACGAACAAACCAGACATAATGCTGGTTTTTTTGTTATAGATCAACTCGCTGAAGATTTATGATGAACTGATTTTTTGTATGCAAAGAAATTTGATGCAGAAGTAAGTAGTTGAATTATTTGAAAACGACAAGTTATTTATATGAAACCACAGACGTTCATGAATAAGTCATGATGACCTGTTTCTAGAATTATGAGCTACTATGGTATAGATAAGAAGGATCTCCTTGTACTACATGATGATATAGATCGTCAATCAATGACAACAAAACTAAAATATAGTGGAAATCACGGAGGTCATAACTGAATAAAAGATATTATTGCGAGATGTTGATCTAAACAATTTTGGAGACTAAAACTGTGAGTATGAAGACCATCTCATCCATCGTTCCCTATTGTTGAGTATGTGTTGGGGCGTATGAATGATCAAGCACTTGATCATTGGTCATCTACTTTGGTTCGCAAAGAACTCGTAGAGAAAGTAGAGCAGTGGTTGAAAAATACTGGATAATGCTGGCTACATACTAGATAATACTGGATAATATTTGATAATACTATGAACTAAAAATAATATATGTACACAAGAACATGATTCTACAAAGCTCCTTTTTGGAGTTTTTTTTTGTTATACCTATACTTAGCATATACACGTAGCTATAATTACTTGTACGTTAACTCCTTTAGTTATTCTACTAACCGTTATTTGACTCTTTTTTCCCAATGTATCCATGACTGTAAAATCACTTCTTCATAGTTCGGCTTTTATCGTGAGTTTTGTGTTTTTTATGATTCTTGTGATCTTGTTTTCTTTTATGTGATCAGGACAGAGTTTTACTCTTTTTAAAGCATGGACGGTACATCAAAACCTTAAGATATGAAGTAATTTTGTGAGAGTTTCTGAGATTGAGAGTCCTATTGTTTGAATGGTTTTAGCTCAGGTAAAAGTCTGACAGGGGAGTTATTATGGAAACAACTCGTATGCTTCAAGTATGAGGCTGCGTAATCAAACTGAAGCGTTGGTTGGGGTTGATATCCTTAAGGCTCTCAGAGAGTCAAGTGATCCACAACAAATGTTAGATATACACCTTGGTCAGCTAAATCAAGCTACAGATGATATTGTCGCAAATCGTGATTCACTCCTAGAGATTGCTCAAGAGAAAAATCTTACATCTCAAGAATGTTATAGAAAGAAGCTAGAATGAGACAGCATTTTCTTTGCATGAGTACAAGAAGACGACTCACAAAAGACTCAAGAATGATTAGATCAATCTTTGGAGTTTGGTCCATGTTACATTACAAATAGAATTGAAGCAAATGCTTATGCATATATGGCTGAAAGAGTGACAGCATATTACTCATTAATCTCTCAAAGAAATCAAACATTATCGAATAACTCAGATATTCTTGTTAGTTCATATCCGCTTCTTCATGGAGGAATAGCAGAACAACTTGTCTGATTGAAACAACAACTTAATAGAGTTAATACAACTGATTTTTCTGAATTTGGTGAGTATTTTTCATTTTGAGTTCCCAAGGCAGACTCACTTCCCTCTCTACAGAATGTCCGATTTAATGAAAATGATCTCAACATTCCCACATTTGCGAACCCTGTACAAAAACTGTGAGATAAAGATTCAGTTGAATAGGGGTCGGTTTATTAATTCATTGATTTTTTTACTTGTGTTTTTATTGTTTTTTAAATGTGTTTCATATTGTGATTTATGGTGTGTTTTAGTTGCAACTTTTCTTGTTTTCACTAGACTCATAGCACCTAAGTCTTTTAAGTGATACGAGTTCTAGCTATGGGAAAAACCGAAAAACGTTTCAATAAACGATTAATTTGATTAGTTATAGGTTCCGCAGTGATCTGAGGTTTATCGATGACTCCAAAAGGAAAATCTTTCTGGAAGAGGACGATAGATCGCGTAAAAAGACCGTTCAAATTTATGAGAGCAGGAGTGAGAGAAATGAGAAAAACAATGAAGACTAAAAATGAAAAGTAAATTGAAAAAAAGTTGAATTGTTGGTTTAATTTGTGAATAAAGGCGTTTCCAATACAGTTGACCATATAGATACTAGCGAACGATAAGAAACCCAGTGATACGTAATTCTTTAGTTTTTGAACATTATTGTTATGAAACAACAAAATTATACATTTACGAAAGATTATCTTGATTGTATTGCTCAAGCGAGTCTGTTTGTTATGAAGAAAGATGTAGAGAATAATCAAATTCATGCAGATGATGTATTTTTTGGTGTGTGGAAGTATATTGAAAATTCTGGTTACTCAGAAGTGTTTTGGAAGATGCTCTGAAGTAAATTTTGATCGAAACTTATCTGATCGTATATCGAACAATCGTTCCCGGAAGATCAAACGTTTCCAAAACAAGCAAATGTGAAATTTGTCCTTCAAAAATCTTTCCAGGAGACATTTACTCTCTATAAAGAGAAATGACTCGAAAAGTTACATTTTTTGGTTCTTTTTATGTCATGTTTGGATGATCTTTCAGACGAATTTACATGATATTTGAAAAAACATGAATTCGACGTCTCCTTTACAAAACAAAAATTAGAGAAAATAATTGATATTATTATGGAAATAGATATGACTCCTATCGAATTTTTTCAGATGGTACATAGTATGGTAAAAGCACTTGGTTTGAATATTTCTGATATGGAAATGTTCTTTGATATGTCTCAGATCGAGCATATGGAAACAATGATGTCAGAATGAGTTGATACAATAGAACCAGGAGAGCCATCAAAGACTAAAATAGATGAAAATTGAAAGAAAGAAGAAAAGAAACTTACCATAGAATATTTTGCTACAGATCTTACAGATGAAGCTCGTAAATGATTCTTAGATCCAGTAATCTGAAGAGACAAAGAAATACAGCAGATTATCTATACTCTCATGAGAAAGACAAAAAACAATCCTCTATTGATTGGTGAAGCATGAGTTGGGAAGACGGCTATTGTTGAATGATTTGCACAAAAAATTCTTACGAAAGATGTTCCTCAAAAACTACAGAACAAAAGACTTATGATGGTTGATATTTGATCTCTGGTTGCGTGAACAAAATACAGAGGTGAATTTGAGGCAAGACTAAAAGCAATTGTAGAAGAAGCAATGGACCCTACCAATAACATTATCATGTTTGTCGATGAAGTACATACGTTAATATGAGCTGGAAATGCTGAATGAAGTGCAGATGCTGCAAATATTCTCAAACCACTCCTTAGTAGAGGTAAAATTCAGATGATATGAGCAACAACATTTGATGAGTATCAAAAACATATAGAGAAAGACGCAGCGCTGAAAAGAAGATTTCAAGAAATAACGGTTGATGAACCTTCTCATGATGATACGATTGCTATTCTTAAAGGTATTAGAGAGAAGTTTGAAGAATACCACGGGGTGACAATTTCTGATGAGTCAATTGACTATGCGGTGAGTTATAGTATGAGATATATCATGAACAAACATCTTCCAGACAAAGCTATTGATCTGATAGATGAAGCGTGTGCAAGAGTTTCAACATTAAATCAGAAGTTAGAAAAGAACACTTCATATACGAAATTGGAAAAGAAGATAGAAAGACTGCAAGAAAGTATTCAATTTTCAATTGAGAAGCAAGATTATTTTAAAGCTGCAGAACAGAAAGATAGAGAAGAAGAACTAAAAAAACAACTTACAGAGATGAGAAACAAGAATACACTACCGGAGCACCTTAGACCAAGAATTGAAGCACTTCATGTGTGACAAGTTCTTTCAGACAAAATGTGACTTCCACTGGAACAAGTTACTGAATCAGAAGTGAAACAGCTTGCTCATCTAGATACGGATCTTAAGGATCTTATCTATGCACAAGAGGAAGCAGTTGATGCTGTAGTAAAAGCAATCAGAAGAAATAGACTGTCTCCTATAGAACACAAAAAACCTATTGCATCGTTCTTGTTTCTCTGACCGTCAGGAGTTGGGAAAACGTATATGGCAAAATTACTTGCGAATGAGTATTTTGCTGATCCT